>CAZXMP010000163.1:0-7382 GCA_964641575.1 uncultured Chitinophaga sp.
CATCATTTTGTACCCTTTTTTGGTAAGGCACATATTGCTTACATACCCAATGGCTGGATAACTGGGTTAAGCAAAATGGCCCGTGTGGTAGATGTATATGCCCGACGATTGCAGGTACAGGAAAGATTGACAGTTGAGATTATGAATGCGATTAAAGAAACGTTGAATCCGCTGGGTGTGGCGGTGGTAATTGAAGCTAAACACTTGTGTATGATGATGCGAGGTGTGCAAAAACAAAATTCCTCTACCACTACTTCGGCGTTTGACGGGGAGTTTCAGAAGAATTCGAGCCGGAGTGAGTTTTTGAAACTAATAAGTTCAGATTTACATTAAGGATTATATTTGCAATTAATAAGGTTTGATTGAATTTATCAATCAAACTTTTTTTTTGCGATATAGAATAAACTACCACTTCATGAAGCATGCATTTGTATTTCCGGGACAGGGGTCTCAATTTCCGGGAATGGGAAAAGAATATTATGAGAACAGTGCCTTTGCTAAACGGCTATTTGAACAAGCTAATGATTTATTAGGCTTTCGTATTTCCGAAATAATGCTAAATGGAACAGAAGCAGATTTGAAACAAACTAGAGTTACTCAACCTGCCGTTTTTTTACATTCCATCATGGCCTATAAAAGTATAGAAAATGCATCGCCAGATATGGTAGCAGGTCACTCACTCGGTGAATTTTCTGCATTGGTTGCTAATGGCACACTAAGCTTTGAAGATGCTTTGCAATTAGTTTCTATAAGAGCAACAGCCATGCAAAAAGCTTGCGAAATAACTCCTTCTACAATGGCTGCAGTTTTAAATTTAGCTGATGAGAAAGTAGAAAAGCTCTGTGCTGAAGTCCAAAATGAAACCGGCGAAGTAGTGGTGGCAGCAAATTATAATTGTCCGGGGCAATTAGTAATAAGCGGAACAATAAAAGGAATTGATATTGCCTGCGAAAGAATGAAAGCGGCAGGTGCAAAAAGAGCTTTGGTATTACCAGTTGGCGGTGCATTTCATTCTCCATTAATGTTGCCGGCTAAAGAAGAATTGGCTGCTGCAATTGAAGCAACGAAATTTCATAATCCAACCTGTGCAGTGTACCAAAATGTAGCTGCAAGAGCAGTAATGGATAAAGAAGAAATAAAACAGAATTTGATTGATCAGTTAACGGGTCCGGTTCGCTGGACACAAAGTGTACAATCAATGATTGCTGATGGGGCTTCTAAATTTACAGAGGCTGGCCCGGGCAAAGTGTTGCAGGGATTAGTATTGAAAATAAATAAAGAAATGGAAGTGAATGGTGTAAGTTAAGTACTACGGTTACAAAAATATAACACTAAATATTTTTTCAAAATATAATGCCCCATGTTTAACATGGGGCATTTCTAATAGGAAGGTTTAATGGTTTTTCAATCAACGTTTGATAAAAAGTTTATTGATTCTTGTTTCATTGCCAACTAGCTGGAGTGTATATAAGCCCGGTTTTAACGAAGACGATAACTGGATTGACTGAGTTATAAAGCCACCACTATGGTTTAGTGTGTTGCTATAAACTCTTTGCCCTACCGCATTTAATACATTTATTGTATACGCACCTCTCTTCAAATCCTGTGTTTGCAATACCAAAACTCCATCTATTACGGGGTTAGGATAAATAGTAATAGCACTGTTGTTTTTTGTACTCACCCTTACAATTACACTATATGATTTTTTACCGTCGGTTTCCAGCGATTGGATGCGGTAAAAGTTAAGTTCATTAAAAGGTGCAACATCCAGGTAAGAATAATCAGCCCGGCTTCCATCATTTTTATTGGCATTTATTGCAACTAAAGGAATAAAGTCACGGCCATTTGTTGAATGTTCAATTGTATAATTCACTACATCCGACTCTGTAAAATTGCTCCAGTCTATTTTAATATTATTGCCTTGCTGATATGCTTTTACATTGCCAAATTTTACAGGTAGCGGAGGTCCAAAATCGATATAGCCAAATGTAAACGGACTAAAATCGTTTAATATTTCAGTAGTCAATGTTGTTTGTGGAAAAGGCAGTATTGGTGCACTGGGAGAAACATTTTCCCAGCAATCGCTGGTCGCTGGGGGAATGACACCCCCTATTATTATTGGTTCAACATAATGTGCTATTACAATTCCATCCCCGTCTTCCGGTACTCCCTGATTCCAGTCAGCAGACGATAAATTCTGCCCGTCAAATTCTATTGAAAATGATGCAGGAGAAGTTCCGCTGGTTCGGGTAATATCCCAGTACTCATTTATTTTAAAACCACTTAATGGCTCCATATCACAAGGAAAAACAGTTGTATGAATACCTGTTTCAAAATATTCCATTCTGAATGTAGAAGTATTGCCAGGTGTTGGTATTTGAAGAAAAATGGTTTTTCCCCCTACAGGAAACCGGTATGCAGTGGCTGTATTGGTAACCCTTGCCACAGGTCCAATAACAAATGCGGTACCTACACCCGGACCGGTAAATTCTGCTCCCTGCAACAAGGTAAGCAGATTGGCCGATGAAGTATTAATATCATCATTGAGATGCTGAATGATTGTAGTGCTGATCGATAAGGGACTCGCCAGCGAAAGTGAAGGATCCGAAGTCACATCCCTGTATTCCAGTGTTCCCAATACCTGTGCGCCGGGTGTCATTCGTAAATCATTTGCACTTCCGCCATTGCTGCTGCTTCTAAAAATATTGATAACAGATGTACTGCTACCTGATATACTGCCGAGATTATCACCCGAACTTCCAAAAGTTGAACCGCCCTGCATAAACAGAGTGTTTCCGTTCAGCGATAATGTATGGGTTGATTCGATAAGCTCCAGTCCAAAACCGGTTAGTGTAAGATTCGCATTACTGAGCAGAATATTAAGGTTGACAGGATCATTGGTAGTTTGCAGCGATCTTACCCGGATGTTTCCACCACTTAATGTTTGTGTGCCACTACCAACAATTTCAAGGGCAGGTAAAGTGCCCGTAGCAGCAAAGGCCGCACCGTTCTGCAAGCTAAGATTTCCTGTAAGAATAATAGTAGAGCTTGATCCACCCGTCCAGCCATTTAAACTCGTTACTCCATCCAAAACCATATTTCCAGTTACAATTGTATTTCCATTACCTAAAGTTTTGGAGCCCCCTGTTATATTAAGATTACTGAAAGTCCCGATAGGCAAAGTATATGTTCCTGTCTGCGCAAAGTTTACGGTGCTGCCATCGGAAAGTGTACCAAAGCTGGGTAATGTATTGTTCTCCAGCCTTACTATTGCCAGATCCAAAACATCAACAACTCCGGTAAGAACTGAAGAAGATGGAATTGTCAACGATGCCGCTGATATACCATCTCCAACGATTACTTTTGAATTAACGCCGGACACTATCCAGTTGGCATTTAATGTTGCGGCCAATCTGTTGACCAAATTAAACTCCTGGAAATTATTAGTAAAATTAGCTGGTGCTGTTCCTGAGCCAGATGGATCATCACCCCATGTAGAAACATCGGTAAGGTTTCCTGTAGATTTCGAATAAAATACTATCGGAGTAGGGTCTACCACTGTCATTGTAAAATCATTAATGCCCATTCCATCATCATTGTCGGTCACATCAAGATCAATCCAACGAATAAAAAAACTAGCTCCATCGGCAATAATAATATTAAGAATAACACTATTGATAGTTGCAGAATGAAGAACACTGCCGCTACCTATTGGTAGTGGGCTAACAGGATTGCTATAATCCAACCCATCTACATTTGTCCAGATGCCTGTTGAAAGGCTTGTTGCATTAGTGCTGTATTGAAAATCTAACCGGTCTCTTCTGTTGTCAAAACCTCTCCGCCATGTTTCTCCTGTATAGCTTATTTGCAGGGCTTCGATATCGCTGCCCGTATTATTGGTAAAGTAAAAACCAAACCGGGGATTTAGTGTGGGTGATACATCGGAACCAAATCTTAATCCACCTAATGTTCTGTCGGCATTTCCTGCAGCTCCAAAATTGTAAGTATCCGCAGTGCCTGATGAACCAGTGCCTGCCGTTATTGTAGTATTGGCACTAGTTCCTAACTCAAGAAAATACCATCCATCTAACGTGGGATCTACAAGATTCAGATCACCGCTTGTAACACCAGCAGAGGTTCCGATACCCAGTCCATTAAAATTCTGTGTGTAAGAGGAAGTTGATAATGAGTATTGTCCCCTACTAATAGTAGTAAATGATAATAGCACAAATAGAAAGTAAATCCTTTTCATAAATACATTATTGGGTTGCTAAATAAAAGGGAAGGATCAAACCTCTACGATTAGTAACGCAGAAATGCCACAGATTAAATTTCGTAAATAGGAAATTGATTTTTCGTTAATATAAGTCAGGCATTGCTCGGCGATACTATCACTTATTTCTACCCAAATATTAATTATAAGTTGGGGAGTACCAATAATCAATTTGTAGTATGACTACTTTGATTAGGCTGTATTTGAGAGGTTTTTAAACTGCCATTATTAAAGTTGTAAAAAAGAGATTAACTATATTTAAGTAAGATTTTAATCTATGCGATTTTTTTCCCTATTTCTATTGTTGCTTTTTTTCGGCTTAAGCACTAACGCTTATGCACAAACCAAGATTATTGATAGCCTGAGAAGAAGGATAGAAATTGCAGCAAATAAAGAACAAAAAGTAAGAGCTCTTTTAGCGTTATGCGAACAAAAATATTCACTTAGTGCTGATTTGATTTTTCGATACGCAACCGAAGCAAAAAAACTAAGTCAAAATGAATCCAATAAAACTAATACAATATTAGCTGACTATTTTATTGCCTACAGTATGGTTATCAATAGCAAGGAAGACAGTAGTCTGCTGATGACCAATTATTACTTGGAAAAATTAAAAAATAAAAATGGAGAGAAAGAAAATTATATGCGTTTTCTTCATTTAAAGGGTATTGTTTTTTATAGGACGAATAAAACTAAAGAATCGATAAATACTTATTATGATTTATTAAACACCGCACAACGTTTCAATGATACATCATACATGCTAATTGCTAACAGGGGGATTTCGTTAGCCTATATTTTAAATGGTCAGGACAGGGAAGGGATAAAAATATTTAATAATGCCATACAATTAATCGGCAAAAATGTACCGGAAAAGTTTAGGGAAATATACGGACTACTGCAGATCAATGCCACCACATCTTACCTGCATTTATATCAGTCATCGGGGCTAAAGTTATATTCAGATTCATGTGAGTATTATGGAAATAATGTAGTAGAAATTGGGCGCAAAACAGAAAACCTTTTTATGATTTGCCATGGACTTATACTGGCAGGTATTATTAAAAGCTATAAAAAGGATATGGCAGGAGCGAAAAAAAATTTGGAAGAAGGGTTGGAACTGCGAAAAACAATTAGGGATACCTTATATATAATTTCTGATATGGTGGTAGTGGCTTTTTTTTATGCTAACATTAAAGATGTAGAAAAGGGTGTGGCTCTTTGTTATACAGCTATAGATCTTTGCAGGAAAAGAAAGATGCATGCATTAATACCCCACCTTTATCTTGCATTAGCAGAAAATTATAAAGCGGTGGGTCGATATAAAGAATATGGAGATGCGTTGAAATTGCAGATCGACATAAAGGATTCACTTAACTTAAAAAACTCAGCAGAAGAGTTAAAGGATTTGGAGATAAAGTATGACTTGCAAAAGCAGGAAAATACAATCATTCAACAAAAATTGAACATCACTAAAAAAAATTACTGGTTGTATGGATCCGCAGTATTTATTGTAATGGCTGCTACCATATTTTGGCTTGGGTTTAGGAACTATCGCCGCAAGCAAAATATTAGAATGCAACTTGCACTAGCCGAAGAAAAGAGAATTTCCTCACAATCCGTCAAGGATGCCGAGGAACATGAACGAAAAAGAATTGCAGCAGATCTGCATGATAACCTGGGTGTTTATGCTGCATCACTTTCTTCTAATCTTACGTATTTGCAACCTGTTAATGCTGATGCAAGAACAGAAGAGGCAATGCAGGAATTGAAAAATAATTCCAACGCTATTATTTCTGAGTTAAACGACACTATATGGGTATTAAAAAAAGATGCTTTATCATTAACAGCCATCAGCGACCGAATTAAAGTATTTATTAGCCGTATTCGGAAAAGTTACCCTGGTATTGTTATCGAAGTAAAGGAAAAAATTGAAGCTGATTTTCTGTTACCATCTTCACAGGCTTTTCATTTATATCGAATAGTACAGGAGGCTGTTAATAATTCCCTGCGTCATAGTAATGGAAAAAATGTAACTGTAGAAATCATATCAGATACTGATTGGAAAGTTTTAATTGAGGATGATGGGAGAGGATTAAAAGAGGGTTGGGAATCTTCCGGTTCCGGTAATGGGGTAGCAAATATGAAAGAACGTTGTGTGGAAGCAGGTTGGGTTATTACATGGACACCCACTTTAGAAGGGGGAACTGTAGTAGAAATTTATCCTACTACAAATTGATTATTACTTTAACTGGATTGAAAGTTTATATTTATAACCATGAATTTTACCGTTGCTTTGGCTGAAGACAATAAAGTTAACCGCACAACCTTTCTCCAAAAAATTACTGTGCTGGGTAATATGCAGGTAATTTTCATTGCGGCTAATGGGCATGAATGCCTGGAACAATTAAAAGGAGTACCGCCGGCAAAACTTCCACAAGTTATTTTTATGGATCTGGAAATGCCACAAATGGATGGCATTGAAACCATTCGTTTGGCAAAGTCACTTTATCCGGAAATTCACTTTATAGTGCTGACTGTATTCGATGATGATGAAAAAATATTTGAAGCCATTAAAGCCGGGGCTTCTGGTTATTTATTAAAGCATGAGCCTGCCGGGGTATTGCAGGAAGCCGTAATGAATGTGCTGGAATTTGGGGGAGCTCCCATGAGTCCCGCCATTGCAAGAAAGGCACTTCAGTTGATGAGTAAATTGTCCGTAAGCAACGAGCAAGTGGAAGTGAAAAATTCTTTGCCTTCAATGATAACAAGCCGGGAAGAAGAAATTTTAAAACACTTAGTAAAGGGTTGGGATGCCAAGCGTATTGCTGCTGCACTTGATATTAGTGTGCTTACCGTACGTAAACATATTGCTAATGTGTATGACAAACTGCATGTACAATCTAAAGCAGAAGTAATAAATATGGCCCATTACAACAAGTGGTTTAATTCTTAGGTGTAGATGGAGCAGTTGAGCCAGCCTCCATCAAATTCAGCATTATATTTTTTATAGAAATTAATCGCAGGTTCATTCCATTCTAATACTTGCCAAACTATACGACTTAATTTTTTTTCTTTGGCTTCCTCGATCAGTCTGTCGAATAACAAC
>CAZXMP010000164.1:0-7297 GCA_964641575.1 uncultured Chitinophaga sp.
CCATACATGGCCGGGATGCTGAAATAAAAATTCATCGGCGGCTTTCTGTAAATTTTTAAATTTTTTTTTTGGTAACACTGCTCTCAGGGTAATCGAAAGGCGTATAATTTCTTGCTTTTACTTCTACAAAATGTAGAAACTTTCCTTTGGTGGCGATAATGTCTATTTCATAATGAGAGTATCGCCAGTTACGGTGTAAAATCTCGTAGCCTTTGTTTGCCAGCCATGCAGCGGCCTGGTCTTCTCCTTCTTTTCCCAAATCATTATGAGTGGCCATGCATTATCTTTACGCCAAGATAAAAAGAAATTTTTTTGCATGCCAGGCATTTATAATCTAGAGGGAGTAATAAAACATTACGATTGGGGTGGGCAAACCTTTATTCCATCTTTATTGCAGGTGGAAAACAAAGAGGGAAAACCATTTGCTGAATATTGGATGGGTACACATCCGTTGGGAATTGGTATAATAAAAACAGCCACCAATGAGAAAATGCCATTAACTGCAGTAGTTGGCGACCTGCCTTATTTGTTCAAGGCACAGGATGTAAAGCAAATGTTGTCAGTGCAGGTTCATCCATCAAAGCAAGCAGCAGCAATTGAATTTGCAAGAGAAAATGCTGCTGGAATATTGCTTACTGCAGCCCACCGTAATTATAAAGATGATAACCACAAGCCAGAGATGCTGGTAGCTCTTGGAGATTTTTGGTTGCTGCATGGATTTAAACCGGCTGACCAATTGGCCTATACCTTATTAAATGTGGTAGAACTACGGGAGTTGTTAGAAGTGTTCAATCAATCCGGCTATAGTGGATTATATAAGTATGTAATGGAAATGCCAGCAGAAGAAGTAAACAGGATTTTGCAACCGCTTATTGATAACATTTCAAAAACCCATACTGCAGATAACGAAGATAAAAACGATGAAGACTTTTGGGCATACAGGGCTGCACAAACCTTTACCCGGGATGGCAACATGGACAGGGGCATCTTTTCTATTTATCTTTTCAACATTGTTCATTTAAAAAAAGGGGAAGGCCTTTTTCAAGATGCCGGTGTGCCCCATGCATACCTCGAAGGTAATTGTGTGGAAATAATGGCTAACTCTGATAATGTATTGAGGGGTGGACTAACTACCAAACATATTGATGTAGCAGAATTATTGAAACATGTGAAGTGTGAAGCTACGGTACCAAATATTCTACATCCGCAAGTAATCAATAACGATGAAAAAAAATATATAACACCGGTAAACGATTTTCAGTTGAATGTAATTGAACTAGAACCAAACCAGGTGGCTAGTTTTTCTACCACACTGGCAGAAATTGTATTGTTGACAGAAGGTGTAGTGGAATTAAGCAGCGGCGAAACCATACTTGAGCTAAAGCCAGGCAATGTATCGGCTGTTGTCCTTCCGAGGAGTACGGTGCAGGTAAAAGGGCTCCGCAAAGCCACTGTTTACAGGGCTTCCACGGCAATTAACAATCGTTGATAAATAGACCGCTGAATTGCTCCAATTCGGTTATTTTTGCCCATCATTCAATTATTTTAATATGAAGAGTTACGGAAGGTTAATTGTTTTTACATTGGTTCTCATTGCATTGGCAACAGCTTGTAAATATTTCTTCGGGCCTGATCTGGACATGTCTGGCTTTTCGCCGGTAATTGCAATTGCTCTATTCTCAGGGTTTATTATCAAGCAAAAGGATTTTTCTTTCTTGTTACCATTGCTGGCTCTATTCATTAGCGATGTGGTAATACAGTTTTTATATACACAAGACCTGTTTCCCTACGCAGGTTTCTACAGCGGCCAGTGGAAAAATTATTTGATCCTGATGTCTGCCACATTAATTGGCTGGTTATTGAAAGGAAGAAGTTACAGCAACCTTGCTATTGGTGCTGTTGCTGCTCCTACTGTTTTCTTTTTATTGTCCAACTTTGGTGTATGGATGAGTGCAACAGAAGTTACGTACACAAAAAACTTTAGCGGATTGTTGACTTGCTATGCAGCCGGTTTACCATTCTATAAAAATGCATTGATAGCTACGGTAGTTTTCTTACCGGTTATTTTACTTAGCTATAATTATATGACAGCAAGAAGAACGCAGCTTACATTAGCATAATCTATCCAAGATATTTTTTGAAAGCCCATTCGTAAGAGTGGGTTTTTTTATTGGGCCGACAACCGACAACCGACAACGGTCAACCGAAAACTTATATTCACTCCAATTCCGAAAACCAGTACTTTTCATGTAATAATTTATTCTTCACCGAAACAGTAATTGCATTTTCAAACAAGGGGCAATCTAACACCAACGTATGATATTCGCCATTTTCGCCACAGGCATCAATGCCCATTGCTTCTAATTCATCTACCAAAGCAGGAGTGATAATTTCTCCAATAAAACGTTCACCCATTATTTCATTACAACTTACGATCATTGTTTCAATGCCGGCTTCCAGCATTTGCAGCACTAATGTTTTTCGTTCTTGCTGCCATAATGGTAGAACAGCAATAAGCCCTGCGTTGGTGCAAACTTTTTCTTCCCAATCACGGTGGGGTTGCAGATCAATATCTCCAAATACAGCATGTGTTAGTTGATATTCGTTTTTTAAAGTTGAAAGGGCAGTAGTAAAATTTTGTTCATATTCATTCCATGAACTGCTGATAAGATGAATGGGTAAACTTGCTGCATTGGCCTGTGCTTGTAAAATAGCAGATGGTATTCCATGTGAACGGGAAATTTTTCCGGCTTCGTTCATTACGTTCAATAAAACTTTTGGGGAATAACCTTGCTGTATGGCTTGCATCAGTGCAAAGCAACTGTCTTTACCACCACTCCAGGAACAAAGAGAATTTTTTGTGCTCATTTAATTTATTCTTTAAATGGGTAAATTTTAGAATCATCACAGTTGTCATGCCGAGGTACGAGGCATCTCAAATACAAAGATTTTAAATTCATAACAAGAGTTTGAAACTCCTCCTTCGTCGGAGTGACAAGACTCCGCTTATTCAAACTTCTTTATTAGGTTTTCAACTTGCAGTTCCTTCATACCCTTCATCATGCAACAACTTATGATGACTTCCATCTGCCGCTTCTGTTGCTAATTCATCACAACGATTATTAAACGGGTTGTTTGCATGTCCCTTTACCCACTTGAATTTGATAGTATGCTTTTTCGACAATTCATAAAACTCCCACCACAGATCAGGATTTTTCTTACCGCCTTTAAAATTTGTTTTGATCCAGTTCTTCAACCAACCTTCTTCCCATGCTTTTACCACATATTGACTGTCGGAAAAGATCGTCACATTCAAACCTTCTTTCTTTAATGCTTTCAATCCGGCAATGCAAGCCATCAATTCCATACGGTTATTCGTAGTACGATGATAACCCTGTGATAATTCTTTGCGGTGTTGACCACTCATTAATATAGTGCCATAGCCACCTGGTCCGGGATTGCCTCTGGAAGAACCATCTGTATAGATTGTAATTTCTTTACTCATGGAAAATGACCTGATTAGGTTGAATGCTAAATTTTAAATGTTGAATGGGGATATTATTAAAAATTCAACATTCAAAATTGTTATACCTGAAAAACTCCTGTTTTTAATTCCGCAATTTCAGGATTATTGTTCGCTGCATTGATCCCTTCCGAAATAACTTTTCTTGTATCCACCGGATCAATGATAGCATCTACCCATAATCTTGCCGCAGCATAATAGGGAGAAGTTTGTTTATCGTAACGGCCTTTTATTTCATCCAGTAATTTCTTTTCATTCTCCGGGGTAATGACTTCGCCTTTTGCTTTTAAAGAAGCTACTTCTATTTGCAATAAAACTTTTGCTGCAGCATCACCACCCATCACCGCAATTTTTGCAGAAGGCCAGGCATAAATAAACCTGGGATCATAGGCTTTGCCACACATAGCATAATTACCGGCTCCATATGAATTACCGACAACGATAGTAATTTTTGGTACCACCGAATTCGCTACCGCATTTACCATCTTAGCACCATCTTTTATAATTCCGGAATGTTCACTGCGACTACCCACCATAAAACCGGTTACATCCTGTAAAAAAACTAATGGTATTTTTTTCTGGTTGCAATTCAAAATAAAACGGGCGGCTTTATCGGCACTGTCATTATATATAACACCACCCATTTGCATTTCGCCTTTTTTGCTTTTTACAATTTTGCGTTGGTTGGCTACAATACCAACAGCCCATCCATCTACACGGCCATAGCCGCAAACAATTGTTTTGCCATAATCTTCTTTGAATTGTTCAAACTCACTATCATCCACAATTCTTTCAATTACATCTACAATATCATAGGGCTTACCATCCTGCGGAAATAAACCATACAACTCTTCTACATTCTTTGCAGGATATTTTGCTTTCACCCTGTCAAAACCTGCTTTGGGTTTCTCACCCAGCATGGAAAACATTTTTTTAATGTGATCCATGCATTCCTGCTCGGTTTTGAATTTATAATCAGCGATACCGCTTATTTCTGTATGTGTAGCGGCGCCTCCAAGGGTTTCATTATCGATATCTTCTCCAATAGCTGCTTTTACCAAATAGGGTCCGGCTAAATAAATAGAACCATTGCCTTCTACCATTAATGTTTCATCACTCATAATTGGTAAGTAAGCACCACCTGCTACGCAGGGTCCCATCACCGCTGCAATTTGTGTAATACCCATGCCACTCATGCGGGCATTGTTGCGAAAGATGCGGCCAAAATGTTCTTTGTCGGGAAAAATTTCATCCTGCATCGGCAGAAAAACACCAGCACTGTCTACCAGATAAATTACCGGCAAATGATTTTCCATTGCTACCTCCTGCAACCGTAAATTCTTTTTTCCTGTAATAGGAAACCATGCACCGGCCTTTACTGTTTGGTCGTTGGCCAGTATCACACATTGCCGTCCACTTACATAACCAACACCGGCAACGGTACCACCTGCGGGGCAACCACCTTGTTCTGCATACATTTCATAACCGGCAAATGCACCTATTTCTATAAACGGTTTATCGCTGTCAACTAAATAAGCGATCCGTTCACGGGGAGTGAGTTTATTTTTTTCTTTTTGTTTTTCGCTGGCTTTTTTGCCACCGCCTTCATATATCTTATCCAGCCGGCGGCGCATTTCGCTGAGGCTTTGTTTGGCAATGTCTTCGTTTTTGTTGAATTCAAGATTCATGTCTTATGTTTCGTTATAAGACAAAGATAGGACTTGCCCGTGTTAGCTTTAGCAAGCAGGGGAAGCACATTTTATTTGATCTCCGGCATTAGCTATTGGTTTTATTATCACTAACATCAATGGCTTCTATTTTTTTCTTAATGGTATTGAGCAGCTCTTTCTTTTCGCCGGGTTCAATATTTTTTTCAGAGAATATTCTGCCAATAAATTCCATCATGTCGGCACGGGGGCCCCGTTCTTTTCCTCCTTCAAAGGGCTTTTTGGCATCTTCCTGCATTTCTTTAAAAGTAGCAAGTATAAAGACCAGGAACAGAATTACAACAATTGTTGTTAGTATGATGAGATCTAAATTTTCCATGTTCATGCTTATTTTCTTTTTAAGTTGAAAAAGATGAGTAAGCCCAGGATGGTAGGTGGCCATAACCCAATAAATATTGCTCTCATCGGATCTTTAAGAATTACATAGTAATATTCGGAGACAAATATTAATACAATCACCAGTACGAGTATTAATAACTCTGACACTTTAAATTTGGAGAGCATAGCTTGATTTTTATTTATCGATTAATTTATTGCAACACAAATAGTTTCAGATAATGACTTAAAGGTCTTTCGTGTAAAACAATCCAGGCTAGTAGAACATTTCTTTATCGGTTTTGTTTAGTTTTTATAATAATATCTTCTCATGCAATTTTACAATCAGCCAGCAATTGAATCCTGGGAACGTTTCTACCGGGCTAACTTTATCAACAGCCTTACCGGCTTTAAATCTGTTAGCCTTATTGGAACCGTTAACGAGGATAAACAAACCAATCTTGGAGTTTTCAGTAGTATTGTTCATATAGGTTCTGATCCGGCTTTGGTTGGATATATTAACCGGCCCCGGGCGGCAGCCCCGCATACGTTGGCTAATATTGAGTCAACGGGTGTTTATACCATTAATCATATTCTTCCTTCTTTTGTAGAAAAAGCACACCAGGCCAGTGCTAAATATCCTGATGGTGTTTCAGAATTTGAAGAAGTACAACTTACCCCACAATATATCGGCGATTTCACTGCTCCATTTGTAGGTGAGAGCCTGGTGAAGTATGGCTTATCATTGCAGGATATAATTCCCTTAACGATCAACAATACTTTTTTGGTGATTGGGAAAATTCAATGTGTAATAATGGAGAATGATCTGTTGCAACCAGATGGTTTTATTGATCTGCATAAAGCCGGAACTGTTTGCAGTAACGGAATTGATAGTTATTATAGCACCCAACCAATAGGACGGTTGCAGTATGCAAAGCCAGGACAAAAGTCAGTATTAAAATCTCACCATGAGTAATAAAATATTTTTATCGGCCCGCTGGGAATACCTGGCCATGTTCAACTACAAGGTAGATCCACAATTTTTACAGAAGCATATACCTCCGGGAACTGAAATCGATTATTTTGATGGTAAGGCGATGGTAAGTATTGTTGGTTTTCTGTTTAATAACACAAAGGTGTTAGGTGTACGTTGGCCTTTTCATGCCAATTTTGAAGAAGCAAACCTGCGTTATTATATTAAACGTTTTGATGGAAGGGAATGGAAAAGGGGAGTAGGCTTTGTTTCAGAGATTGTTCCCAAACCCCTTGTGTCCACCATGGCTAATTTGTTCTATAACGAACATTACAGTACAGCAAAAATGGGGCACCGGGTAGTGGAGAAACCGGGTAACTTGTTGGTAGAGTATAGCTGGCAAAAAAGAAATCAGCACTGCAATGTCATCTGTGTTAATGCCATACCGGAACTGCGGGAAATAGAAAAGGGTTCAGCAGCAGAATTTATCTTCGAACATTATTTTGGATACAATCAATACAATTCCACCAGCACTATTGAATATGCGGTGCAACATCCACGGTGGCAAATTTATCCCGTAACAAGTTTCTCCATTGATTGTGATATTGAGCAATTGTATGGGAAAGAGTTTGTGCCTTTTATTTCCAACCAACAGCCTCATTCAGTTTTCCTTGCAAGAGGATCTGCTGTAACAGTAAAGATGCCGGTAAAAATAAAAGGATTAAAAAAGGTGTAGCTGAAATTTTAAGAATTTAAGTA
>CAZXMP010000165.1:0-7271 GCA_964641575.1 uncultured Chitinophaga sp.
TTTGTTTTTAAGTCGGCGGCGGGGCGTGGTAACAAGCCAACCTGCCCGGCGGCCCTAATGACTACTTAATCACTGATTAGGCAGCCATGGCATACTGAGTATTGCCATTTGAGTTTTTCGTATTCAGATTAAACTGCTAATTACGCAACGCAGTACATGCTTATACTCTCAAAGATCTATGCTGTCAAAACCAAACGCCCCCATTGCTTTTATTGAAGCTATTTCAAATTGATTTTTTATTTACCAGGCTAATTGCTACTATCATCGCCTGTTGCGTCGCACTCTTCAGGGTTCTGTTAGATACTCGCCATTTTAGAAGTGCAAAACTATTTTCCCATTTGACCTTATTTCAAATCAGCCTGTAAAAATACTACAATTTAAAATTATAGCCACGAATCAATTAAAACATTTTTCGCATGCATAACATTTCATTTTAACAAAACAAGTAGCTTTATCCCACTATGGTAAATAATCCAGAAATATTTTATAATCAACGGATAAAGGAATTAAAAGACGAAAAGGCAAAACAACTCAGCCGCAAAAATCAATTAGCATGGCTACGGTTCTTCTCTGTAGTGGCATCATTTACAGCAGCATGGTTTCTATGGCCATTTGGGCTACTTCCCGGTCTTGCTTCTTTCATCGTATTTATCGGGCTGTTCATATACTTTTTAAAACAAGACATTAATAACAATGAAGCAATAGAAAATATAGATAGATTAATTACTATTAACGAATCAGAATTGCAAGTGCTTCATCATCACTTTCATCATTTACCAGATGGAAGCAATCATCAGGTCGCAACTCATCCTTACACCAACGACCTCGATATTTTTGGAAGGGCATCTCTTTATCAATACATCAACAGAACTAATTCACAACAAGGCAATAAACTAATTGCAGAATGGTTGATGCATCCAGCTTCGGTACAAGTTATACAGGAAAGGCAGGAAGCGGCGAAAGAATTAGCAACCAAAACCATTTGGCGGCAACAACTACAAGCCTACGGAGTTGCCGAACCCATTACCCTCGCCACCGAACAAAAAATTACCAAATGGCTTACAGAAGAAAATAAATTCATTAATAAAACAGGTTGGAAAATTTTACGGATTCTTTTACCTGCAATGAGTCTTACAGTTCTTGGCCTATTCCTTACGAGTGTAATTGAAGCTAACCGTTTTTTGCCCGCTGCTATCCTTTTGATGATCATAGCTTTCAGCATTTCAAAACTAGTACTGCCTGCCCATTATAAACTGAGTAAGATCGCACCGGAACTGGAAACATTATACAATAGTATTGATTGGATAGAACAACATGAGGTGAAGAATACATACCTGCTACGGCTGAAAAAAATATTCTATCAGCCTGAAGAAAAAGCTTCACATAAAATAAAAGGTCTTACTCAAATATTAGAAAGGTTGGATTTACGGTTGAACTTTATTGTATTCATTCCTTTAAACACTTTTCTTTTCTGGGATTTACAACAGGTCTTTGCTTTAGAGAAATGGAAAGAGAACAATAAACAAAAAATTGACCACTGGTTTGCGGGTCTTGCTGAAATGGAAGCTATTTCTACTCTCAGCAATCTCACCTTCAATCATCCGGCATGGACCTTTCCCGTTATTAGTAATGAAGATGCAGTCTTTGAAAGTATTGAACTAGGACATCCGTTAATTCCTGCAGATAAAAGAGTGAACAATTCTTTTTCTACAAAAGAGGTTAATCAATTAAATCTTGTTACTGGCTCTAACATGGCAGGAAAAAGTACTTTTCTACGTAGCATCGGTGTAAATATGGTACTTGCAATGATGGGTGCCCCGGTTTGTGCGAATAGCCTCACCCTATCTCCCATGAAAGTAATGAGCAGTATGCGGATAAGTGATAACCTGGAAGAAAGCACTTCTACTTTTTATGCAGAATTAAAGAAGCTAAAAGAAATTATTGAAGCAGTAAACCGGAATGAAAAAGTATTCTTGTTGTTAGATGAAATATTAAGAGGCACCAATTCAGCCGACAGGCATATTGGCTCCAAATCACTCATCAAGCAATTAATTCATCACAATGCCGCCGGAGTTCTCGCCACTCATGATTTAGAACTTGCTAAACTTGCAACAGATTATCCAGCCAATATTCAGAACTACCATTTTGATGTGCAGGTAGCCAACGATGAATTGTATTTTGACTACAAATTAAAAAGAGGCATCTGCCAAAGCATGAACGCCTCAATATTGATGAAGAAGATTGGAATAGAACTCTAAGCAATTTGATGATTTGAAAATGGTTTGATTTGAAGATGAAGACCCATACCTGCATCTTCAAATCGTCTAATCTTCAAATTTCCAAATCTATTTCCCCCAGCCAAACCAATCATTACCATTTGCATACAACATCAAGGCAATTAGTATTACAAAGCCTGCGACTTGCGCATACTCCATAAACTTATCGCTTGGCTTTCTGCCGGTAATCATTTCCCAAAGGGTAAACATTACATGGCCGCCATCCAGACCTGGAATCGGCAGTATATTCATGAATGCAAGAATTACAGATAACATGGCAGTTAATCTCCAGAAAGATTCCCAATCCCAAACTGGTGAGAATATAGAGCCCATTGATTTAAAACCACCAACAGCTTTGTATCCTTCTGTCTTAGGATTGACGATTGCTTTGAACTGGGTTACATAATCATTTAATTCCGTAAAAGTCATCTTAACACCGGCGGGGAAAGCTGGAAAGAAATTATATTTAGTCACTTCATACTTTAACCAGCCGAGACTATCTAATTGCTGCATCGAACCATAAGGATTAAAACCTATCTGTCCTTCTTCATTTATTTTAGAAACAAAACTGGTATCTCTTCCCTCTCTGTTCACCGTTATTAAAACGTCCTTGTTCTTTTTTGTTTCCAGGATACTTGTCAACTCATCAAAATAACCAAACCGTACCGAATCAATGCCCACTATTAAATCATTCTTGCGAAGGCCAGCCTTATATGCTCTTGAAGTATCATTTACATTCAATACCATTGCAGGGTAACGGGGCTCAATAAATCCGCTTCTTTTTTTGTTCTTATTATCTATTAACTGCCCGATAAATCGTTCAGACAATGTAAGCTCCATAGGCTTGCCATCTCTTTCAATCTGCACTACGGATCCAGTAATCAATTTCTTCTTGAAACGGGTTAGATCGTAGACTTCTTTTCCATCCACACCAATTATCTTATCTCCGTTTTTAAAACCATTTTGTATTAAGGTGCTGTCGCCGATATGTACTCCGTATTTCATAGAACTGGATGGAACTTTTTTATCGCCCCATATCATTAATATAAAAGCATAAATAACAAAAGCAGTAAGTATGTTCATGATCACACCACCCAACATTACAATCAGTCGCTGCCATGCCGGCTTGCTTCTGAACTCCCATGGTTGTGGTGGCAATTTCATTTGCTCTTTATCCATACTCTCATCGATCATGCCGGATATTTTTACATATCCACCCAATGGCAACCATCCTATACCATACACAGTATCACCTACTTTCTTTTTCACCAATGCAAACCAGGGATCAAAGAATAGAAAGAATTTTTCTACCCGGCACTTAAACCATCTTGCAGTAATATAATGTCCAAATTCATGCAGGATAACGAGTATGGATAAAGACAAGATCAACTGTCCTGCTTTAATCCCTACCACAGACCAGTTAATGGCTAAAAATTCAAATACACTCATAGTTATATAATAAAATAAAAAATCCCAAACCTATAAAGCAGATTTAGAATTCCGGTTTTTACAGTTTGATTAAATCGGCAGCGAAGTTACGAGCCTCCCCATCGCTTTCAAAATATTCCTCCAGCGTAGGATTGGCGATAAAAGGGATTGATTGCATGGCTTTTTCGATAACATCTGTCATATCCAGGAAGTTGATTCTATTGCGTAGAAAGGCATACACAGCAATTTCATTTGCTGCATTCATCACACAAGGCAGGTTACCCCCTTTATTCAATGCATCCATCGCCAAACCTAAATTTCTGAATGTTTTAACATCAGGCTCCTCAAAACTCAGGGTATTTATCTTTTTAAAATCATACCGGGGAAAGTCGTTTTTAATTCTTTTGGGAAACGCCAGTGCATATTGAATGGGCAATTTCATATCTGGCAAACCCATTTGTGCTTTTATACTTCCATCTTCAAATTGCACCATACTGTGAATAATACTTTGTGGATGAATAACCACCTGCACTTGTTTAGGCTTTAAATTAAAAAGCCATTTGGCTTCGATCATTTCCAGTCCTTTATTCATTAAAGTAGCAGAGTCGATAGTGATCTTTGCACCCATAGTCCAGTTAGGATGTTGCAAAGCATGTTCTCTTTTTACATTTACCAAATAATTGGGCTTGCGGCCAATAAACGGACCACCAGATGCTGTAAGAATTACTTTTTCAATTTTGTTCCTCGTTTCACCAACCAAACATTGAAATATAGCAGAGTGTTCAGAGTCTATTGGAATAATTGGAACCCTATGTTCAACTGCTTTGCGCATTACAATATCACCAGCTACTACTAATGTTTCTTTATTAGCAAGACCGATGATCTTTCCATTTTCAATTGCTTTTAATGTTGGTTTTAATCCGGCATAGCCTACAATAGCAGCCAGCATAAAATCGTAACAATCCATTGCTGCTACTTCTTCCAATGCTTTTTCTCCGGCAAATACTTTTACACCAGTAGAACCCAATGCTTCTTTTACTTTAGCATATTTTTTCTCATCACCAATCACCACTACATTCGGATTGAACTTAAGAGCTTGTTCAATTAGCAATTCATCATTATGATGTGCTGTTAAAACTTCGGCAGAAAATAAGTCAGGATTAGCTTCAATAACATCTAAGGCCTGCGTGCCTATAGAACCAGTGGAACCAAATATAGCAATGCGTTTTATCGTTACTTCTGAACTCATGATTGTTTCGAATTTTTATTCTCCTTTCCATTTTACCAACTCATCTGCAATCTTCCTGTCGTTACTAAGACGGGGCACTTTATTCTGCCCACCCAATTTACCGATTGATTTCATGTAATCAATAAAACCATTTTTGCGCACGGCAGTTATTTTCAATGGCGTAAGAATATTACCGCCTACCAGATCATCATAATATACATTTTTCTCCCGAAGCCTATGGTCTATTTTAGCAGCAAAGGCTTCCATATTCTCCGGCTTGTTTTCAAATTCCACAAACCATTCATGATAAGATTTTCCTTTATCACTACTTACATAAGGCGCTACGGTGAATTCTGTTACCTGCACATTGTCTTCTGCAGCTGCTTTTAGTAAACTGTATTCGACCTCTTCACCTATTACATGTTCGCCAAAAGCAGAAATAAAATGCTTGGTGCGGCCTGTTACTACCAAGCGATATGGATCAGTAGAAAGAAACTTCACCGTGTCTCCTAAATTGTATCCCCATAAACCCGCATTACTATTAATAATAAGAGCATAATTCTCTCCCACTTTCACATCTTTTAATGATAGCCTGGTTGGATTTTCATTAAAAATTTCTCCCGCGGGAACAAATTCAAAAAAGATTCCGCTATTAGTATTCAACAATAATCCTTCTGCATCCTGCGAATCTTGGAAAGCAAAAAATCCTTCACTGGCAGGAAACAGTTCTATTGTGTCAATTTTTCGGCCAATACTTTCCAGCAGTTTGGCTTTATAGGGTTCAAAGTTTACACCGCCCTGTACCATTACACTAAAGTTTGGAAACAGTTCGCCTACTTTTTTTTCACTTCTTTTTATCAATTCATCAAAATACATCTGCATCCACGGTGGTATGCCGCTGATAAGTGACATATTTTGGTTGATCGTTTCGTCAACGATCTTATTTAGTTTGGTTTCCCAATCTTCAATGCAGTTGGTTTCATACGAAGGCATTTGGTTTGTGCGGAGGTATTTAGGCACATGGTGATTAACGATTCCACTTAATCTACCCGTTGGAATTCCTCCTACTCTTTCCAACTCCGGCGAACCTGAAAGAAAGATCAATTTACCATCTGCAAATTTTGTGTTGCCCGTTTCAGCCATATAGCAAAGCAGTGCATTGCGGGCTGTATTGATATGATTGGGAATGGAATCTTTTGTAATCGGGATATATTTGGTGCCACTGGTTGTGCCTGAAGTTTTGGCAAAATAGATGGGCTTGCCTTTCCACAACACATTATGCTTACCCTCCTTGATCTTATCTACCCAGGGACGCATCTGCTCATAATCCCTGATAGGGATGGCCTGCCGGAATTCTTCGTAAGATCCCACTTTATCCAAACCCGATTCTTTGCCAATTTCTGTGATCCGCCCCACCTTAATAAGACTTTTAAGGATATTCTCCTGGTCGGCCACCGCAGTAGCCATACCTTTGCGGATACCTTTATATATATAAGAAGCGAACGGCCGGGCTAAGAATGACTTGATTTTCATCCGAAATGGTTCATTTTTTATGTTGAGGACGGATGCTCATTTCCTGTCAAAATTTTCATTTTCTGCTAGTTATATGAAAATTCAGTCAGGGTAACTTTTGCGCTAAATAACAGAAAACCCCAAAGGGGTACAAATATAACGGATGCCCCGACAAAAAAGGGGGTATTTAATGTTCATAAATCTTTGATTTCCCGTTTGCGGGTACGATTTTTCCCCTTACCTTTGCCGTCCTAATTTTAATAGTATGATAGCTGTAATAAAAGTAGCCGGACAACAGTTCAAAGTAGAAAAAGATCAGACTTTGTACGTACCTCGCTTAGAAGGTAAAGCCGGTGATAAGGTAGAAGGCATTGAAGTATTATTGGCATCTGCCGATGGTAAGTTATCGGTAGGAACAACTGTTGCTGCTGAGATCATTGACCAGGTAAAAGGTGATACGGTAATTGCTTACAAGCAAAAAAGAAGAAAAGGGTTTCACAAAAAGAAAGGACACCGTACAGCGTATACAAAAATTAAAGTAACAAGTATTGCTTAATCAGTTTTGTTTTTGAACTGATAAACTAATTAACTCATCAATTTAATTTAATACAATGGCACATAAGAAAGGTGAAGGTAGCGTAAAGAACGGCCGTGATTCTCACAGCAAACGCCTTGGTGTAAAAATCTTTGGCGGTCAACCTGCAATCAATGGCAACATTATCGTTCGTCAACGTGGTACCACTTATCATCCTGGAAAAAATGTTGGAGTAGGAAGAGACTTCACATTATTTGCATTAACTGATGGTCTTGTTGAATTCCGTAAAGGA
>CAZXMP010000166.1:0-7239 GCA_964641575.1 uncultured Chitinophaga sp.
ATCGAGGATGTTTTTTTGTAGAATACAGGTTGTGAGATGTGGGGTGTCGGATGTCCGTTGTCAATCTTACATTGTAAAATACCTTGCATTTCCAAATGCTTGACTATTGACTATTTCACTCTCTCCATCATCTTCTCCACCAAACGATGTGTAGCGGGGCAGTATTCTACATTTTGCTTATGTATATGTACAAAGTCTTTGAACTTTTTAGACAAATGCGGAAAGCCAGCGCAATCTGCCGGACGAATTTCATAGATACTGCATTTATTATCTTTTAAGTTCAGCCATTGGCAAGGTTCTACTTTATTCATCCAATCTCTTTCACCACCTCTTTCTCTTTTCAAATATTTTTGCTGAAACTCTTCTACCGTCAATTTAAAATGAGCGGATATTCTTTTCAGGTCTTGTTTATTAAAAGTAGGCGTCATTGTTTTGCAACAATTGGCACAGGTAAGGCAACCTGTTTCCTGCCACACCTCTTTTTCTAATACAGCAATTTGGTTCTCCAATCCACGGGGGGCATTGCTTTCCAGTTTGGTCAAGAAACGGCGAAAACGATTTTTAGTAGTAATGGCCAACTTTCTAAAGGAACGCAGATTAATGGGTTTCATTTCACTCATGCGCCGAAGATACAGATTGAACGGTTTCATAGAGCAGGGCAAATGCATTAAAATTTTTATACATAAACATACTGGTGAACATAGGTGGTACTTGTCACCCTTTCTACCAGGCAAAAGAATTTTCTCATCACAAATCACATTGGCTATTTTTGTTTTTCCTTAAAACCAATTATATGAAATTATTGATTGCTCCCCTGTTTATGATAGCAACTGTATCAATGCTGGTATCCTGTGGCGGATCTTCATCAACACCAGCCACTTTTTGTGATACTACTTGCCTGAAAGACACATTGAAATTTGCAGGCAACCACCAACTTGAGCCATTTGTTTACCTGAGTGTAAAAGATTGTAAACCGGATAGTATTATCTGGAGTTATAAAGGGCTTGGTTCCAACCGCAAAACCAAGTTCGATTATACTTCTACCTCCGTAAACAAAGATTATATCCGTTGTATTTTTAATGATACAACTGCCGCATTTATTTTGTTTAATGATTGTTTGACAGGCCGTGGCTTCCAGATAAAATGACCATTCAGCAAATCTGAGAATTTCTCGATGAGAACAAGCGGCATTAATAGCATCGACCCTAAATTCTCTGTTAGTGAAAATTTAATGGCATACACAGACAGGGGAAATATTTATATTGAAGAATTTACCACAGGTAAAAAAGCTATGATGACCTTTGGCGAAAAATTAGATATTGATTACGATGCCATTCATGAGCATATTGATTCTGTAAATGTAACTAATAGCCGTATTTGGGTAAAAGTTAAAAAGGGGAAAGAATGGGCAGTGCTGGAAAAAAATATCACTCTTGAGTGATGTGGGAGCCTTACAAAAAAGGTTTTAAATCATACCTGCAGTTAGAGAAATCGCTGTCGGATAATTCAGTGCAGGCTTATGGAAGAGATATTGAACTGCTAACGCAATTTTTACAGGAAGCATCGGCTATGAAAAATCCTGCTGATGTTACCTTTAAAGACCTGCAAGCTTTCTTAAAACAAATTACTGAGCTGGGTATGACAGCCAGTTCGCAAGCCCGGATCATTTCGGGCTTGCGGGCTTTTTATAAATACTGTCAACTGGAAGATATTTCTACAACAGACCCTACCCTTTTACTCGATGCTCCAAAATTAAAACGTTCATTGCCGGATGTGCTGAGTTTTGATGAAATAGAAAACATTATTGCACAGGTTGATGTAAGTAAACCGGAAGGTGGCCGCAATAAAGCAATTGTGGAAACGATGTACAGTTGCGGCCTTCGGGTGAGTGAAGTAGTGACCCTGAAAATGTCACAGCTATATTTAGATGTTGGGTTTATCCGTGTAATTGGGAAAGGTGATAAGGAACGATTAGTACCGATTGGCAGCAGTGCCAGTAAATACATTACGATTTACAAAAACAATATACGGGTTCATGCCGATGTAAAGAAAGGCAGCGAAGACATTCTCTTTCTGAATAACCGGGGCGGTCAGTTATCGAGAGTAATGATTTTTTATGTGATTAAAGACCTGGTAGCAAAGGCCGGCATTAAGAAAATAGTTTCTCCGCATACATTCCGGCATTCGTTTGCAACGCATTTGGTAGAAGGAGGTGCTGATCTAAGGGCAGTGCAGGAGATGCTGGGTCATTCAAGTATCACTACCACTGAAATTTATACGCATCTTGACCGGGAGTTTTTGAGAAAAACGCTGGAGCAGTTTCATCCGGGGTTTAAGTAGCTGTTTACCACAAAGACACAGCGTTAATACACACAGAGTGTACAAAGCTGCTTGTATGAGAATTTGGACTATTGAATAATTATTTTCTCCGTATATTTTTTTCCCGATTTTTTATTTATAAATAGAATGAAATAACTACCAGCAGCGACCTTTGGCACCTCTACATTCAACACTCTTGCTGCTGCATCAATCCATATTTCTTTTTTGTGTACCTGCTGACCAGAAAGGTTTAACAATTGAAGCAGATAGTATCCTTCTTCAGAGTTATTCCATTCAATGTTAAAATTGGTGCCGCTAATAACAGGATTAGGATAAACGGAAATTTTATTTATTTCATTGGTGTAAACTTCGGGCACTTTTGTCTCTACCACACTAGAAGTAATTTTGGATACAGCTCCAGTTACATAACCTTTTACAACATTAGTATAACCAGCAACCACTACCACCTCCCCTAACATACTTTCAGGTTTTAAATTAATTACAAGCTTTGATCCGGAAGCATCTTCTATATCTACCTTAATATCAGAAGCCTCAAAACCAACAGATGAAACATGTAATACACTATCCTTCGACAAATGGCTAACGGGCAAACTGAACACACCGTTTTCATCAGCCACTGCACCAAAACCTTTTATTCCGGTAGTTATACTGGCATATGGAATAGGGTCTCCGTTTTCATTTGCCACCAATCCACAAATAGTTGTTTTGAATAGAACAGGTTTTGGATCACTTTTAGTAATCAGGTCATTTTTCTTTTCGTTTTCTACCGCCATTATATTTTTAGGCAGTACCATCCCGAGTGTTCTGAATTCACTCGTTATGGGTGTACGTATGGTGTCCTTTGTTGCAGACACATAGGCTTTGTTGTTTTTTTGAGCAGATGCTTTGGAAACAAATAATGCAGGTAACAAAAAGCCGAAGAAATATTTTACCCAGGGAATTCTTTTCTTAGGAATAGCAATATCTCTTTCCAATTGATCAGTCATAAATCGGCCACAAACAGACCCGGTAGCGGGCTTTTTAAAAAACTGTGCTATCTGTTGATCACTCATGCTGGTAAAATCAATTACCAGTTTCTGGCAGGAGCCGCAAAATTTTCCCCGTCCGAACGGTTCATCCGGGCAGGCTTTTTCAACGGGACTCATGTTGTCCCAATTTTCGTGGCAGGGTTCGGCGATGGAAAGCTGTAATTTCTTATTCATAAAGAATGAATTATTGTAGTATTAGTTTACTGGATGCCAGTAATTGGCCATTTGCATACAGGTGCACCAAATAAATTCCTGAAACCCAGCGGGAATCGGTGGCAATGCTGAATCGGTTGAGTCCTTTTATTGATTTTTGGAGCTGGGATAGGAGAAGTTTGCCATCTAGCCCGGTGATTTTAATTGTTATTGGATGTTCTGATTCTGTAGAAGTTTCAATATTGAAAATCTTGTCTTTTACTACGGGATTTGGAAATATTTTCAGATCCGCTGATTTAGTACCATTTTTATCTCCCACTTCTGAATAAACTTTTATACAAACACCTGCTACCCTACAGCTAAATCCGCCACAAGAAATACGTCTAACTGGGAACCCTGCAACAACTACATTGTCACAAATTTTCAAATCCTTTTCCAATAAAATCTCTCTCTCTTTGTTATAATTGTTTTGAAAAACTGATGTGAAGGTTTTGTATCCAACTGATGAAACATTGATTGTATAGTTGATCGATGATTTTAGTTTGTCGGCTATAACTACTCCGCTATCATTTGCTGACATCATTAATGTATCTCGTTTATCGGCAGAGATAAATGATACAGTAGCACCGGCAATTCTTTCTCCATCTAAAAAATCTTTGATGACTAATTTTCTGATACTGGCCTGTTTAGTTGTAATAAGTACAACTCCATTGCTTGTCCTACCACCGCACCCATAAATCGCCGATACTGCTGCATCTTTTAATATGTGAAAACTTTCTATATCGCTAGGGTTCAAATTTCTTATTTCATTACTTAGAACAGGAACACCATCTATAACTATTAACGGTTCTGAAGAAGTTAATGTCCTTCCGCAACGGATAATAATTTTAGTTGGAGTAGAATCTTTCTTTATTGCATTTGCCTGTATTGAAGAAAGGTCAACGGGATTTAATATAATTCCCCGCATTCCACACAGTTGCACTTTATTTTCTTTAAAAACAGTTGAATAATTGCCATTTTCATACTCCGATTTTCTTAACATATCATAAATCTGCGAAAAACAGACAGATGACAATAGCAATAAAAACAGTGTAGATATTAATCTCATAAGCGTAGTTTAAAAAATTGTTTTAAAAGGAGGAGTTCCGTAAAAACGGAACTCCGTTATCACTAACCGGCTGTTAAATGATTAGCTATTTGTTTTTACTTAATGGCTTACTATCTTCAACGTCTTCATCGGTCTTATTGTTACCGGGTTTTGCTTTGGCAAGCATTTCTGCACTTTCTGCCAGGCGAATAAACTCTGAACGATAACCTTCATCATCATTTCCTTTTGCTTTGCGGGCCATGTTGATCACATCCAGGAAGGAGGCGTTGGATTTGAATTCTGAATTGCGTAGCAACATTCCAAACTGTGCAACCGCAGCAGCAAAACGAAAATTGTCGGATGTTTTGGCAATCGAAATTTGTTTATCCTGCACCGGATGTTCAATCAGTTTGCTTACTTCTCCATCAGGAGCTTTGTAACGAAATTTAACGGTGAGCATTTCACCATTGTTGGATGATTTGCTGAGTGGTTCAATATTTTTCTGGTATTTTAATTTATCTACATCTTTCAGGAAACTGCTTTTAACTCCAACCGGAATTATTTCATAGAGTGCAGTTACGGTATGGCCACTACCTAATTCACCAGCATCTTTTTTATCATCATTAAAATCTTCTTTGGCCAGCATCCTGTTTTCATAACCAATCAGGCGATAGCCTTGTACTTTAGCAGGATTAAATTCAACTTGCAGTTTTACATCCTTGGCAATGGTAAACAGTGTACCACCAAATTCATTCACTAATACTTTTTTCGCTTCGCTGATGCCATCTATGTATGCATGATTACCATTGCCTTTATCAGCTAACTTTTGCATTTTTGCATCCTGGTAATTACCCATACCATAACCCAATACAGTTAAGAATACACCACTTTTTCTTTCTTCTTCTATCAAACGTACCATATCATCATCACTACTTGCACCCACATTAAAATCACCATCGGTGCAAAGGATCACCCGGTTGTTACCACCTTTTGCAAAATTTTCTTTAGCTGTTTTGTAAGCCAGTTTAATACCTGCACCACCGGCCGTAGAACCACCAGCCTCTAATTTATCGATCGCATCTTTTATTTTTGTTTTTTCTGCACCACTGGTTGGGGCTAATACCAATCCCGCTGCACCAGCATAAACAACTATGGAAATTTTATCCTGCTCTCTTATCTGATCAACCAGCATTTTCATAGATGCTTTTACCAATCCCAATCTTTCTGGCCCTTGCATAGAACCAGATACATCAATTAAAAAAGTAAGGTTTGATGCAGGCAGATTTTCTGTTGGTATTTTTTTACCCTGCAATCCAATTAGTACTAGTTTATGTTCTTTATTCCAGGGAGCATCGGATATTTCGGTGTTGATAGAAAATGGTTCTTCCTTTGTTGGTTGCGGATATTCGTATTTGAAATAGTTGACCATTTCTTCAATACGTACTGCGCCGGCAGGTGGCAATTGCCCTTGATTTAAAAAGCGACGTACATTACTATAAGACGCCGCATCCACATCAATAGAAAAAGTAGAAAGTGGATTATCTGTTGCTTTTAGAAAAATATTTTCGGTGATGTTTTCATAGCCTTCCCGGTTAAAATCTTCACGGGGTTGATCGAAACCAGAAAATCCGTCAATGGGTTGTGAATGATAAGTAGATGGAGCCGAATTTCTTGTTATATACCCAAGAGATTTTTCACTTCTTCTTTTTTGTGAGTATGCAGTTACAACTACTTCTTGAGCCATGAGAGTAGCTCTCCTTAATGTAACATTTATGACCGAACGTCCCTTAATTACAATTTCTTGAGTTTCAAGTCCGGGCCCACTAAAAAGCAATTTATCATTTTCATTAGGGGCTGTTATTTTATAGGTGCCGTTATTGGACGACATAACACCTGTACTGGTACCTTTTACTTTTACAGCAATGCCAGCAAGTGGTGCACCAGTATCATCGGTAATAGTTCCAGAAACAGTAATAGATTTTACAGGCCGGAATGCCAGGAAGATAATGACAACGGGCACCAGCAGGATCAATATTCGCTTCATAAAATAGTATTTTATACCCTGATGCGGGTATGAAGGGGATTGCATAAAACCTCCGTAGAGAAATTTTCGAGACCAGCACAACCAATTCGCAAATGATGAGGAGAATTACCGGAGGATGAAGTGTGCTACGCAAGGGACGATGCCCAGGGAACTGGACGATGGGAACATAAATTTTTATTCATTAATTTTAGGCGTTGTCTTTCATTAAGAACATATCTAACAATTCGTTATCCGACAAAGAGCTGGTGGCTCTGTACAAAGAATCGGGCGACATGGCTGTACTGGGCGAACTGTACCAGCGGTACATGGAACTGGTATATGGTGTATGCCTAAAATATTATAAAGAACCGGAAACGGCCAAAGACAGTGTGATGTTGATTTTTGAAGAATTGGTGACCAAGTTGAAGAAACATGAGGTAGATAACTTCCGGGGTTGGCTGCACCAGGTGGCTAAAAATCACTGCCTGATGCAATTGCGGACACCCAAAAACATGAAAACTGTGGAGTTTAAGACAGAGCTTGTGCAATCGGAAGAAAATGTGCATCTGAATGGTGTATTGGAAAAAGAAGAGAATTTCAATAAGTTA
>CAZXMP010000167.1:0-7217 GCA_964641575.1 uncultured Chitinophaga sp.
ATTGAAAAATAAGCCTTTACAATGACAGTGGAAGGGCTCTTTTAGCTGCCTCTTTGTTACAGAACATTAGCTGCCGTTTCTTTGTTCTATTTTTGTAAAAAAAAGGTTGGTATGTTAGATACTATTGAAAGTGCTATTGAGGATATTAAACTAGGCAAACTGGTAATAGTGGTGGATGATGAGGATCGTGAAAATGAGGGTGATTTTATTACCGCAGCCCGTAATGTAACACCAGAAGTCATCAACTTTATGGCCAAACATGGGCGGGGCCTCATTTGTGCGCCATTACCTGAAGACCGCTGTGATGAATTGTTACTGGAGCAAATGGTGAATAATAACACCGCCTTGCATGAAACCGCTTTTACGGTTTCGGTGGATCTGCTGGACTTTGGTTGTACCACAGGTATTTCTGCCCACGATAGAGCTAAAACAGTTCAGGCATTGATTGACCCGACTACCAATCCGGCTGATTTAGGACGACCGGGTCATATTTTTCCATTGAGGGCTAAAAAAGGTGGGGTATTACGCCGGGCCGGGCATACAGAAGCAGTGGTTGACCTGGCAAGATTGGCTGGTTTTGAGCCGGGTGGTGTATTGGTTGAAATAATGAACGAAGATGGTTCTATGGCCCGGTTGCCAGAATTGCTAGAAGTAGCTAAAAAATTTGATTTTAAGATCATCTCCATTAAAGACCTGATTGAATACCGCCTTAAAAGAGATTCGCTGATCGAAGAAATTGTACGGGTTGATATGCCGACTAAATATGGCGACTTTCAATTGGTGGCATTCAAAGAAAAAAATTCTACCAACGAACATCTTGCATTAATAAAAGGTGCCTGGGAAAAAGACGAAGCGGTGTTGACAAGAGTTCACTCCTCCTGCTTTACGGGTGATATTCTGGGTTCGCTGCGTTGTGATTGTGGCGAACAATTACATAAGGCAATGAAAATGGTACAGGCAGAAGGTAAAGGAGTGATACTGTATATGAACCAGGAGGGAAGAGGAATTGGTTTGTTGAATAAATTAAAAGCTTATCGTTTACAAGAGCAGGGCATGGACACGGTAGAGGCCAATCTTCATTTGGGTTTTCAAATGGACCAAAGAGATTATGGCTTAGGAGCACAAATACTTCGTCAATTAGGAGTTACCAAACTCCGGTTAATGACCAATAACCCGAAAAAAAGAGTGGGCCTTATTGGGTATGGATTAGAAATTGTTGAAAACATTCCTATTGAAGTATTTCCTAATCCTCACAATGAAAAATACCTGCTTACAAAAAGAGATAAGTTGGGGCATGAGATTTTGGATGATGAGTAACTGAATACCATTTAAGGTAACAAGATTATACTTGGAGTGAGGAAAAGAAAATAGTAGCGCAGAGAATTAATTTAGTTAAGGCTCGTCCTCTTTCTTTATAGCTGGCAATACTTCCGGGGTTGCTAATATTGTTATTGCTGTTGGTGTGGCTGGTGGTGGTGGTAGTGGTTTTTTCTTCTTTTTAAATATATCAGATAACTTATCAAAATCTTTACGATAGTTGAGGCTGCCGCCATATCTTCTTGCTTTACCCAATCCACCACTTGTGGTAAGATAATCTGCATTTTCTCTATAAAAGAAAGCCGCCCGGATGCTACCGCTCTGGTTAATCAGCCATTCCAATGTTACATCAGGCAGTAGTTGTATGCTTTGCTGAATATTTGCCTGCTGCTGCAATGGCGCATCCAAACCAACACCCGTAGATATTATAAACCGATTATTGAAGAAAGAACGGCCAATGGAGAAATTTACATTACTACCCAGGTTAAGGGCCGTGCTATTATTTTGGTCAATTATATTCCTGTTATAAATAGTGGTGTTCAAACTTATATTGTATTTATCATTTTTCAAAAGTCCTCCCAGTATCTTATTCAATTCTTCGCTTAGTACATTCAGAAAAATTCCTGATACCGTATTTAATACAAGGCCTTGTCCTGATACATCATTTCCCAGCAATGAATTATCACTTGGGGCAAAACTGTTAAACACAATCAGGTAGGTAGCTTGCTTGGTAATTTCAGTAGTGTTCTTTTGTAGCTGCTGTACAATTAATGCTAATTCAGGATCCGTTACAGCAACACTGGTGTTAGGAAAATCCAGCGAAAATTCAATTTTCGGTGTAAACAATTTTTCGGAAAGTTTAGCCACCACATACACATCACCTCTTGCATTGGAAGCTCCGGAACTTATTTGCTTTAATCTGGCCAGCGGTGCAAAGCTTACCCTTTCCGCTTTGTATAAGGCTTCAAATTTTATATTGGCATCCAGCGGGTCGCCATTCCATTCAATGTAATTTTCAGCATCCTTCCGTAATTCAAAAGGCTTTTTAAAAAAGGATTGAAACGTAAAGAGATAATTTCCTTCTTCAATATCAAAACGGCCTCTCAGGGTTAATGGTTCAGTAGTACCGGAGCGGATATTTAATGTACCTGAACCTTTTCCTTTTATTTCATCACCGGTTAACTCATCCAGTATCACTTTTACCGTAACCATCGGGTTGGCCGTAATGTCCACATCATACACAATATTGGTAGCGTTTTTGGTGAAATCACTATCTGTCATCTCCCGTCCATATTTTCTTTCTACCAGGAAGTCAGCAATGCCGGATTCTCTTCCCGAAGCGGCAGGCAGGGTAATGCTGCTGCTATCTGTTGTTGATGCACTGGCATCAATCTTCATATACATATTTGATTGCGGTCCCAGTAAGGAAAGTGAACCGGTTCCTTTTACATTGCCAAAGAACTGCTTATTATCTTTATAAGTAGTATTTAGTAATAGTACAGGCAGGTTATCAGCTTCGCTGGTGGTATTGGGTTTTCGGGTAGAAACATCAAGGTTATAAAACATGTTTTTGAATGATTCATGTTCTATACCGCCCCTTAAATAAAGTGGATTGCCTGTAACGGTATCAATAAGTACAAAGCCATCCATATCAATTTCAGTAGGAGTTAATTCAATATCCGTATCCTGTATTCTATAAAAACATTGGGTAAAGATTACCCGTAGTCCCGCATCTTTCAATCTTCCTTTGCCGGTAACACTCAAATTTTGAAATTCACCGGCCACCGTTACATCGCCGGTTAAATATCCTTGCATGTCAGTGAAGAGAGTGCCAAGAAAACGTTCCAGTATTCCGATTTGGAAATTTCTTGCTTTAAGTGCAATTAAATTATCCTTTGCCCTGTCGCCAAAAAATATGGTAGCATCAAAACCAAGATAGTTTTCCTGGTTAATCGTATTGCCTTTTATTTTTAATTCTTTTGAAATGTTATCATACGATAGCGAAGTTTTCAATTCTCCCAATGAATCATTATCCAATCGCAGATATTGAGTTTGTATATCGTCTGAATAAATTTTGATGTTGCCAGTTGGATCTTCTACTGATATATTTCCGGATAACAAACCTTCCAACCTGTTTTTAGGCATAAAGAAAGGAGCAAAGTCGTTGAGATTTAGTTTTGTCAACTCTACTTTTAAATCGTTCCAGTTGCCAATAGAGGATGGTTGGGTTTTCATTACTATTTTTTGCTCACCCTCACTTAATACTAACTGTCCGCTTGCAGGATTGTTTCTTCTGAATATTAATTCCCCCGATTCATCAATGGTCCATAACTTACCGTTCACCGTAAACGAAGAAGGATCGAATTCAATTTTTACTCCATCGTTATATGTAAGTACCAGTGCATTAAGGTTCGCTTTTTCTACTGTCTGGTTGGCGCCGGAGATAATAGAAACTCTCGAAGAATCATTATGAGCATTTACTTTAAATAACGCCAACGGAATATTAAGACTGTCATTGATCTGTATATTTCTTGTTCGTCCCAATAGCACAAGACTGTCGGCCGTTCCTTTTGCAATCAGTTTTACATCATCAAAATTATATTGCTTGTATTTGAATTGAGGGATGTCCGCTGTAACATCAATTGTATGGTTGTCTAAGTGCAACTGCCCTTCCAAATGGCTATTATTGAAACCAGCTAAGCTGCTATCTATCAATTTTACATATTCATCTACATAATAAGTAGTAATATCAAATTTGAAATCCTGGCCGGTAGGATAGCGGCGGGGCGCATCAATATAGGCCGGGTAATATTTGTTCAATAAAAATGTAAAGGCATCGGGTAGTTCTCTCAACCGGTAATTGCCGCTAACACTTGCTTTAAATTCGTTGGAAACAGCCGTTAAAATTTTCGCACTGTCTACATATGCCGCTGTTACGATCAACGAATCAAAAGGAAGACGGTTGCCATCTTTTGTAAGCTCAGCATCTGTAATACGGGCAGTACCTAAAAAATTATCAATATTGGCACTGGTAAAATTAAAATTTAATTTTCCGCTAAAGCCGATGCTATCTTTTGTAAGTTTTAGGTTTTTAAAATTAATAGTTGCAACATCCGCAATAAGATCGAAGCGGGGAGTGCTGCTGTTAAAGTCAATAATACCATTTAGGTCAAGATTGGCATTTTCATCCCGAATGGCGGCAAAGCCTTCAAATAATTTTTTATCCAGGCGGCCTTTTACAGAAATGTTTTCATAGCGATAGTTTTTATAGTCTGCAAAATTGATGGTGCCATCAATTAATGTATTCCTGCTTTTTTCATTAAAACCTTTGCCTTTTACAGTACCCGTTAATGAAACATTTCCAATATCGCTATCCCCTAAAAATTCACCTAACCTGAAATTGTCGGTGGCAATGGTGCCGGAGTAAACCGGGTCTCGCCCCGCAGGTAATTTCATATTCAAATCACTCCGGATAGTGCCTAAATTGGTTTGTATGGTACCAAAAGTTACAAAGTCACGAATAAAACCAGTGAAGCTTCCCCTGAAGTTTACGTATTGAATTTTTGCAAGGTCGGGTGATTTTATTTTTCTTAATGCTGGTATAAGAGTTACTGCATCACCATAGGTTGTTTTAAATTCGTTGGCTTTAAAATCAATAAAGGTCTGATTGATATCCGGCAAACCCGTCATGGTAACATCACCATTCAGCAAAGTGTTGTTGCCTGCTTTGATCAACAGATCTCTCCCGATAAGATCATCTACGGTGCCCCTGAATTTTCCTTTGATGCTGATTTCCTTTTTCCAGGTTTTCATGGCCGGGGCAAAAAATGCTATATCATCACTATCAATGTATGAATCGTCAAAATTGGCCGACATCTTTACTTTGTGGATAAAATTGCCCATATCGCTGATGTCGTTGTAGGACATCGAAAAATAATTTCGAAGGGTGCTTCTATTTGTAACAAGATCCATGTTGTTAAAGAACATGCCCTGCGGTGTCATTCGAACATCAGCCGATAAATTTTTTACTTCGAAGCCACTTCGTTCTTTGGCGGATAATTTCAGTTTAGCAAAAACAGTATCACCAATAAAACTGGAATTATTAAAATCACCATTGATTTCTGTAAATAAAACATGTTTGCCATCAAACTGGGCAAGAGCCGGGCTATTCCCTTTGTCTGTTTTAAATGTGCCGTTAATGATCTTCAGGCTGCCGACTTTTAAAATCGTTTGTGCCTGGTTCCATCTAACAGGAGTTGATTCTTCCTCATCAACTGCAATAGTACTTTTTGGTTTACGACCTGCATAACTGCTTATTGCAATAATGGGCTCTCTTAGAACTAATGAATTTATTTCATAATGACTGCCCGATAAACTCAAACTATCTGCATCAAGGTTTAGTTCCTTTAACTGCACCGACATATCCTCACCAAACCAGCCATCTTTTTTTATAAAACTTACATTTTTAAATTCTACTTTTTTAAGGTTGAGTTGTAAGCCTGCTTTCTTTTTTGGTTTACCGGTGGAAGGAGAGGAGAAATAATCGAACAGGAATTGCTGGCTCCATACAGAATCCGTTCGTTGAAATTTAATAATGGCATTTTCCAGCCCTACGTATTTTAACTCAGCCTCATTTTTAAAAATGAACCAATCGGTGATCCGCACTTTCATATCGCCGGCGTATAAAAGCGTATCACCTTTTTGGTCTTCGATCAGCACCCCTTCCAGGTGCATATTATTGAGCAGGGAGAAGCTTACATGGTTGATGGAAACTTTGGTTTGCAGGTCCTTGGATAGTCGCTTGGTTACCTGGCGGGCAATAAAATTTTGACCAAATGGGGTATTGATAAAAATGTACACTGCCAGGATAAGGAATAGCAACGACAGCAAAAACCATTTCAATATTTTTTTAAAACGCTTCAGTCCCCTTTGATTTAGGTGTAAAAGTATGCAATAGAATCCTTTAGGCAAATTCAATACCAAAGAAGAACTGCCCGGTGATTAGGTTGCCGGTATGCTTCAAAAACTGTACGAGAGGTAATTGGGAGCTAATTTTTGGCTTTTATTTCTGGAAGGGAGAGTATTATTGAATCATATAAAATGTAATATGATTTTTTACACAGACATGTTAGGCGATCGTTGCCGTTCCTTTTTTAGTTTGAAAAATAAATACTTATCTTTGGCGTAAGTATATGTTTCATGATTATATCGTTTGGAAATAAAGAATCAGAAAAAGTATGGTTGGGGGAAAGGGTTAAGAAGCTACCTAATGAAGTTCAACAGGTAGGTAGACGAAAATTAAGGATGCTGAACAACTCTCAGAACATTATGGATTTGACGATTCCACCGTCAAACAAATTGGAAAAGCTGAAGGGCGGGCTTAAAGACTTTTATTCGATAAGGATCAACGATCAGTGGCGGATTATATTTAAATGGAATACAGGAAATGCCAGCGAGGTAGAAATTGTCGATTATCAATAAATAATTTTATGAAACGTCTTAAAAATATACATCCCGGTGAAATCTTGTTGGAGGAGTTCCTTAAGCCGATGCAGATTTCAGCATATCGTCTTTCTAAAGATACCGGTATTCCCCAAACAAGGGTCTCAGCGATAATTAAGGGAAAGAGAAGAGTCACAGCTGATACTGCTCTTAGGTTTGCCAAGTATTTTGGAACTACAGCTAAATTCTGGCTGGGTATTCAAGACGACTTTGATATCGAAGAAGAATCCAAAAAATTAAAAGGTCAGTTGAATACTATTTTGAAGTTCTCTGGCAATGCCGCCTAACGGCAGGGCTTTATGCAGGTTGGGAATTAGTGTTCCGTCTGCCGATAACCGCTGCTGATTGAAAATATAAAGTTGAATTTAAGAACTAAAGTTGAGATTTATTCGTCCAGC
>CAZXMP010000168.1:0-7130 GCA_964641575.1 uncultured Chitinophaga sp.
GCCTTTTCAAATATCTCGGCAACAGTTTTTTTTATTAACCGCTTCTGCCGCTATCTCCCTTCGCCTTGGTTCGTGTCCTCACGAACCATTTTACTTTTCCACCCCTTTCTTTACGCTGCATGTTTAAGCCGTTGTTGATGTCATCACCAACAACTAAATAAAATACCACTAACGGGTTATATCAATTCCTTTAAATACTAAAGGCTTCCTCTTATAAGTACTATTAACGTGGCATTTTTTGTATTTACTTCCATTTCCTGAAATTGCCTTCCCAAATACAAGAAAGAACAATTAAAACCAATAAATAAAAAGGTAGTATATATTAATTAAATAACACGTTCAACAAAGCTCATGTCTTCTTTAAGAGCTAATACGCCGGGCTTCTTACCAAAAGAAAAGCCTCCCGCAAAAGAATCTATTGCTAATGCTTTCGCACCGTTACCTGTAGCCCATTGTAAAACTGTTTCAATTGGTATATGCGGAAAATGTTTTTGTATAGCTGCAACTTCGCTGGCAATACTCAATTGCCAATTGCTGCTATAGCTGTCGGTGCCTAATACAATAGGGCAGTTATGTTTCATCAATAGATCAATGGGCGGCACTTTGTTTTCAATATACAAGTTAGCATTGATGCATAAACAATACACCAGCTTCAAACCATATGTGGCAGCATATTCATTGGCCCATATCACATCTTCTTCCGGCATACAGGTATTGTGAATTAGAAATATAGTTTGCCCATTGGTGAAATAAGGAAGTACAGAACGCAAACTACTTTTGCCCGTTACCGGGAAAGGTGATTTATCAAAACCGAAAATTTTAAAGAAACGCAGATAGCCGCCACCTCCGGTTTTATACAATTCATTTTCTGCTTCGTTCTCCTGGTTATGAATAGAAATAATTTGATTCTTTGTAGCATTATTGATCAGTTCAAATGTTTTGGGGCTGATGCTATATGGCGCATGTGGAACAAGGGTTGTTCTATGGTTGATCGTTGATGATTGTAAGGACGTAGCTAATGAGTCGGCAACATTTTTATAATGATTAAAATTCGCTTCTGCTTTTTCGTCTGTAAAACTTAGTACCTCTACAAAGTTGTGCCAGTAAATTTTGCTGTTGCTTTTTACAGCAGCAGTATCGGCAGTATTTCCAATATCTCCAACTGCCACAATACCTTTATCATACATTTCTTTTTCAGCCTTTATAATTTCTTCTTGTATGATTGTTGGTTCAAAGTCTCTCTTTGTTACAACCGAACAGAGAAAGTCTAGTAAACCAGTGTGTGGAGGAATTACATTTTTTAAATGACTTAATTCAAGGTGGCAATGGCAGTTTACAAAGCCCGGAGAAAGTATGCCTGAAAATATTTGTATATCATCTCCTGCATTTTCTGAAGCAACAATATCCTGAATCACCCCTTCTGTATCGGTAATTAAAATGTTGTCGCCTTCTAAAAAGCGGAGTCCATCAAATAGTTTGTCAGCCTTGAATTTTAGGTAACTCATATATTCAAATATCAATTATCAAATCCCAAATTCCAAATCGCTAATTTTGCTGCCTTATTGGAATTAGTAATTTAATTTTTTGGAATTTTCTCATTTATGTTAGACAGATTAGAAGCTATAAAAGCAAGATTTGACCAACTGGGTGTAGCCTTAACTAACCCGGAGATAGTTGGCAACAATAAAAAATTTGTAGAAACAAGTAAGGAGTATCGTAGCCTTGAAAAGATAGTAGTAGCCTACACCGAGTATAAAAAAATACTAGAGGATATTGATTTTTATAAAGAAGCAATAGAAGGTGATGATGAGGAAATGCGGGAATTGGCTAAAATGGAATCACCTGGTTTAGAAGAAAAGAAAACGCAATCAGAAGCGTATATCCGTCAATTACTAATACCTAAAGATCCGCAGGATGAAAAAAATGCGATCATGGAAATTCGGGCCGGTACAGGTGGCGATGAAGCAAGTTTATTTGCCGGAGACTTATTAAGAATGTATATACGCTACTGCGAAAAAAGAGGATGGAAAACAGCAATACTTAGCGAGAACGAAGGAACGGTTGGGGGGTACAAAGAAGTGCAATTAGAAGTTATCGGCGATGATGTATATGGTGTATTGAAATTTGAAAGTGGAGTACACCGGGTGCAGCGGGTACCTAATACTGAGACAAGCGGAAGAGTTCATACCTCGGCTGCTACTGTTGCTGTAATGCCAGAAGCAGAAGAAGTCGATTTTGAATTGAATCCTGCCGATGTAAAAATGGAAACAGCAAGAAGTGGGGGCGCCGGCGGACAAAACGTAAACAAAGTAGAAACAAAAGTATTGCTGACCCATATCCCTACCGGGACGGTGGTGGTATGCCAAACAGAACGTTCTCAATTGGGCAATCGGGAAAAGGCAATGGGTATGCTACGAACCAGGCTATACGAAGAGCAGGTAAGAAAACAGGAAGAAGAAATTTCCCGGCACCGGAAAAGTTTGGTAAGTACCGGCGATAGAAGTGCAAAGATCAGAACCTATAATTTTCCACAAGGCCGTGTAACTGATCACCGGATTGGGCTAACGCTTTATAATCTTGATGCAGTACTAAATGGGGATATTCAAGAATTAATTGATGCTTTGCAGTTTGCAGAAAATTCTGAAAAACTGACTAAACAGCAATAAATAATTTTTAGACAATCTATCGCTTAAATATTCTAACTTGATTTTCTAAAACTAAAATATGTTAGATCAACTTTTTAACCTGGTAAAGCAAGTAGGCCAGGATACGGTAGTAAATAATCCAGACGTACCCAACGAGGAAAATGAACATGTTATGGCGGATGCCACAAAAACAATTGCCAGTGGTTTTCAAAACATCATGGCAGGTGGTGGTTTTCAAAATATTTTAGACCTTTTCAAAGGCGGCGGAAATACCGATAATAATAACTCGTCCGGTTCTGGAATTGGTGGGCTTTTAAAAAGCCCTATTGTTTCCATGATGGTGGGCTATTTTATGAACAAGCTGGTTAGCAAATACAAAATGAGTCCTTCGGCAGCCAGTAATGTGTCAAGCAGTCTTATTCCTGGTGTACTCAATGGTCTCATTACCCGCACAACAAGCAACGATCCGGAAAATGACGCATTTGATTTTAATGATCTTATTGGGTCATTAACAGGAGGTAAGGTGGCAACCTCAGAGTCCAATTCTGGCGGGTTTAACTTTCAGGGGTTGCTGAATCAGCTAACGGGTGGTCTAAACAACACAGAAGGAGGCGGCTTTAACCTGCAGGATATTATTAGCCAGGTAACGAGAGGTACCCAACAAAATCAGGAACAACAGGCTAATTCTTCAGGAGGGTTAATGGATTTGATAAAAGGATTTATTTCAAAATAACGTAACCAGTTCTGTTTGAAGGCCGTACTAAAGTTTATTTAGTACGGCCTTTATTTTTTGCCGTAAAAAATTTTTTTGGCATGAAATTTTGAAGGATATGTTGAAGTAAAACGTCTAAAATGCTATAAGTTCTTTGTTTGCTGATTATCAAGTTTTACCAATATAAAAAAGGTAGTAAACCTTTGTGTAATAGGAAGATTTTATTCATCGTAAGGTTACAGTCAGTATAGCGAGAGTTTACGAAAAGAGAATTAAGTGTTACTACTGAAAAAGTTCTTTTAAACTTTCATTAACAGCAAAATTGATACTATCGGCAGTAAATTTGCGTTATACTTATTCAAAGAGAGATTATTTAAAATATTATATAAACGAACTCAATTTTCTCATAAGCAGTTAGTTTTGGTTGCGACCCCTGTTTCCACAGGGGTCAATTTTTTTTATACCACTTAAGAATTAATACCACACCAATTACACAACCTATTCCGTCGGCAATAATATCTCCCGCATCAAAAGAACGATTAGCAATAAAATACTTTTGAACAAATTCCATAGCTACTCCATAGCAAAAGCAAATCACTCCAATAATAAAAAAGGATTGTTTGAGTTTTCTAAAATCAACCCATTCCCTTTTAAGAATAGCCCAACACCAAAGAAATGTCATAATTGCAAACATGCCTATATGAACCCACTTATCAAACCATATTTTGCCTAACCAGTTTTCTTTTGGAAATGCTGAGCCGGGTATGGTTAATAATATTGTTGAAATAAACAGCCAGCCTATTGCCGGAATAATTGTTGGTTTGATCTTTTTCAGAAAAAATATTTCCGCAATATTAAACAAGATTAAATATAAAAGGGGCCCCAAAAGAAGCCCCTTGTTTTAACCAACTATAGAACCAAAACTACTATAGCATTGTTCTATTACACCTTTCAATTACGAAAAATGCAGCTAAATAGATTGATGATAAAGGGAGAAGAATTAGAGCTTACCCATTACATACAGGGTTCCGGCGGGCTTAGAGATATCTGTCCGGTTTTTTTGTTCTAATGTAATGGCGAAAGCCTGCGCAGCCTGTGCTTTTTTCAAGCGGTAAAGCTGTAAAGGCTTTTCTGTTATTTCAATTAAACCCATATCTACTGGTTGACCATCTAAGAAAGCCCATAGTTGATATTGTTTATCAGATGCGGGTTTAGGCATATTGTTAACCATTAAGTAAACATCATGCGAAGTGGTATCCCAATACACCGTAGCAAAAGAAGTAGGAGATGCTTCTTGGCCACCCATTGCTGCCATTTTAACGGTTGGATTTGCTTGCAGTACTTGAATATCTTTTTTAATCTCACTCAGCTCAGCAACAGAGTTGTTGTAATTATTTTGCAGATCTTTATTTTTATTAGAAAGCATAATGTTCCAATAAATACTTCCTGCTAATAAAATCACCGATGCCGCTGCCACATACTTAAACCAATTTGTTTTGCGGGCAACTGGTTGCTGCATTGTAACAACTTTACCGGTACCGCTTATTTCTTCAAAAATCTTATTTCTCACATCTAATGAAGGCGTAATAGCATTCTCCATGGCTTGTTTTTCCAAAGCCAATTCAAAAGCAGTTCTTGCTGCCAGCACTTCTGGATGTTTTGTGCACATCTGCTCGAACTCTCTTGCTTCTTCATCTGAGATAAGTCCGAGCACATAGCTCTCAACAATTCCACTCGATATGTATTCTTGTATACTCACTTTTTTATTGAATCATTGTTCTTAACTGTATTAATGCACTTCGTATTCTTGTTTTTACGGTTCCCAGCGGAATATCTAATGCTCTTGCAATTTCTTCGTGTGTGAAACCCTGGAAATAAGACATGTCAATAAGTACTCTTAATTCATCTTTCAATTTAGTCAACACTTTTCTTAAACCCACATCATCAACCGATGGCCCAATTGATGCGCCGATTGAATCTACGTTTTCCCCTAATGATTGGTTTTTTTGAGAATCTTTGAACCCCTTTGACCTTATTTCATCAATAGAGGCGTTTCGGGCTATGTTCAGCATCCAGGTAAAAAGCCTTCCCTTTGAAGCATCGTAAGAATCAATCTTGCGCCAGATATTTACAAAAACATTTTGCAACACATCGTTTGCAATCTCTTTGTCTGTTACAATACCATTTACAATACCAAATAAGGCACCCGAATAGTTATCGTACAGGTAAGCAAAGCCCTGTTCATTACGCTGTCGCAGTAATGCCACCAGCTCTTGTTCGCTGTATGTGATTTTGGTATTCAACTAGTTGGTTAAGATACAACGATTAGTATAAACAATTGCATCCATATTACATACGGAGGTAAAGAAAGTTCAGATTTAGCCAGCCACAGCTTCGTATGCTGCAGCATCTAACAAAGCTTCTACATCAGCAGGATTATCTACGGTCATTTTTACCATCCAGCCTTCACCATATGGATCGGTATTTACAGACTCAGGTGAATTTGCTAATGCAGGATTTAATTCAGTAATTGTTCCGCTAACAGGTAAGAAAAGATCTGATACTGTTTTTACCGCTTCTACTGTACCAAACACAGCACCAGCTTCCAGAGGTTTGCCAATAGTATCTACTTCTACATACACAATATCACCCAATTCCCGTTGGGCAAAGTCAGTAATACCAATAGTGGCAACATTGCCTTCAATACTTACCCATTCGTGGTCTTTAGTGTAGCGAAGATTAGCGGGAAAATTCATAATCGTAGATTTTGCCTGCAAACCTAAGGGAAAATGAGGATAAACAAATTAAACGTAAAGGCTTGTTTTACAGTTGACAAAAACTTGGTTTGAACTTTTCGCCGAAGATTTTATGCCGTTCATGGTAAGATTTGCGCCTTTGGTCGGTTAATGCTTTTACAATTGGGTGACACAGAGGTATCTTTGCACCTGTAAATTAAAAAAAGTATTAATAATGAGAAAGTTAGTCGTATTATTTGTGAGTTTGAGCCTTTTTTCAGCCACCCAGGCACAAAAAATTTCAGGGTTGGTAAAAGATGAAAAAGGAAAAGGGTTAGAGAAAACAACCGTTTCGCTGCTAAGAGCAAAAGATTCATCTGTAATAAAATTGTCCGTAACCAATAACGATGGATTATTCTCCTTTCAATCAGTAGCCGGAAGTTACCTGTTAAGCACCTCTCATATTGGTTATACGAATGCATATTCTAAAGTATTCGAAGTTTCGGCAGGCGATGTGGTTGTGCCGGAAATCAATATGACAAAAATGCCGGCTGAACTGGCAGGGGTTGTAATCACAGCACAAAAACCTATCATCGAAGTAAAAGCTGATAAAACAATTCTAAATGTAGAGGGAACTATCAATGCAGTAGGTTATGATGCATTGGAATTGCTGCGCAGAAGCCCGGGTGTAATGATTGATAAAGATGATAATGTAAGCCTGGCGGGTAAAAATGGTGTTCAGGTCTTTATTGATGGTAAACCATCTCCGCTTTCCGGTACTGACTTGGCTAACTATTTAAAGAGTTTGCAGTCAGCACAAATTGAAGCAATAGAAATCATCACTAATCCATCTGCAAAATATGAAGCCGCAGGAAATGCCGGTATCATTAATATCAGGTTGAAGAAAAATAAAACCTTTGGTACAAACGGTTCTGTAAACCTTGGCTATGTACAGGGAACTTATGCAAAGTATAATGGAGGGTTAAACCTTAACTATCGCAATAAAAGTATCAATGTTTTCGGTAGTTATAACTATAA
>CAZXMP010000169.1:0-6970 GCA_964641575.1 uncultured Chitinophaga sp.
ACAAGCTGTCAATCTTTTTCGTTACTGAACAATTAAACTACTTTTGACTTGAAAAACAATATATCCAGCATGAAAAGCATCCTTCTCTTATTTACTATTCTCACTTTTTCTACCCTTCAGGCGCAATACTATTACAACGATATCATCGTCACCCAGGAAACAAACCGGCAGATGAAAACGTACCAGGCCAATAAAGTAAGAACCGTTTCTGCATCAGGCTATGATAAGCAAGGAGCAAAATCGAACGAATTCTCGGAATTTCATGAAGTAAAAGAAAATGGAACTGCACTAAAATCATCAGCATTTGCAGGCATTAATAAAACAGTTGTGTATAGCCGTTTTGATAACCAGGGACGAGTTATAAATACTGTTGATTCTTCTACGGCTGTGCAAAGTACTACCAGTTATGAATATGATGTTGCTGGTCGAATTTCTACAATAAAAAATACGGTAACAGACCCGGCAAACGATTTTAATCAAACCGAAACACATAAATGGTTTTATAATACTTCAGGAAAACCAGAAAAAATGTGGCGAATAATAAGTACCGGAGGTTCTACTACTGATAGCCTGGAAATACGATTTGTTACAGATGAGAATGGCAACCCCGGAGAAGAAAGAACATTTCGTAAAGGACGAGAAACCGGTTATCTATATTATTATTATGATGATAAAAATCGATTAACGGATATTGTACGTTTCAACACTAAATTAAAAAAACTGCTCCCGGATGTGATGTTTGAATACGATGACAACGACCGGGTGATTCAAAAAATTACTCCAACATCAAGCATCAGTCTTGGTTATCTTATCTGGCGATATGTTTTCGATACCAAAGGATTGAAAACTAAAGAAGCCCTTTTTAATGATGATAAGCAAATGACGGGTAAGATTGAGTTCAGCTATGTTTTTAATTAAAGGCTTACAGAACGATTTCCTCCATTTTATTTAATCAAATCACTTATCATTTTTTCGAATACTCCAGTTGAAACAGCGTTTGTATTTACTATCGAAGTATTGGATAAAGCGAAGACAGGGTTAACCTGTGTTACTGCAGTAGACGTAACTATATTTGTTATATTCACATTTATTGATGTTGAACCACCCAAATCTTTAATCCTGATATTCCACTCAACAGAACCTGTTTCTGGATAATAATATCTATTTGCGCCTGGTTCCCACACCTTCGCAGATACTACCCAAGCATTTGGATTGACTAAATTGCCTTTACTATCTTCATGAGTAACTGGTATAGTTGCATTATGAGCTACAATCAACCCGCTACTTCGGTCAATCAATTTTATTCCTATCCCTTTCTGAGAGAATACGTCAATTACCTTATCCCAAACTGTGTTGAAGTTTGCCGAGCTTGTAATTTCATAAGGCTTGTTTTGATAAGTATTTTTTAGCGGAACTGTTTTGTAATTACAGGAAGCTAACAGTATCAAAAGTATTGATGCAATTTTCATTATATAAAGTTTTCTAGAGATAGTCTAAAAATTAAATTACTAAATCTATTGGAGAATATATAATTGATGAAAAACTATCTTTATAATAAGTCGAAACCCGCCATGATGGCGGGTTTCGTTAATTTGTGCCCAAGACTGGATTCGAACCAGCACGCCGTTTCCAGCGCCACCACCTCAAGGTGGTGCGTCTACCAATTTCGCCACCTGGGCATAGTCATCAGGATAAAGATTTGAGAAACTCTTTTCCAATTCCTGATTTCAAATATTTCTCTTTTACTCTTGCGGTAGTTCTATCTGGAAATACTTCCTTATAGATTAAAGTAAAAGGCTTGTAAGCTTTTGTCGATTTGTTTTCACCATTATTATGCTCTGTTAACCTTCTTTCAGGATCGTTTGTCATACCTACATATATGTAATTTCTTGACAAACTTCTAATCGCATACACAAATATCATAGCTTAAATTAAAGAACTTTTTATTGTTGCGGTGGTGCGTCTACCAATCCTGCCTGCCGGCAGGCAGGTTCGCCACCTGGGCAACCCATTCCTGAATTTCTCTGAAAGGACTGCAAATGTAAAGGGTTTTACTTTTTCAGCACAATTCTAAACGTAGTTCCTTTTCCGGCCTCTGATTTTTTTACAAAAATTTGTCCTTTATGATATTGCTGAATGATGCGGCGGGACAAACTAAGTCCTAAGCCCCACCCTCTTTTCTTCGTAGTAAATCCTGGCTTAAATACATTGGCAATATTTTGCTTACTGATTCCTTTTCCGGTATCCGTTACATCTATTGTTAAATTCGCTTTCTCATCGTTAATGTCCACCACTATCCTGCCCTTTCCTTCCATGGCATCCAAAGCATTCTTCAATAAATTCTCAATTACCCAATCAAATAAAGGTGGTGATACCATTGCCAGTACTTCTTCCTGTCCGAATGAGTTAACAGTGAATACAATTTTCCCCGCAGCTCTTTTCCGCATGTAATCAACCATACTATTGATCTGTGTCACCAAATTTATTTCTTCTAATTGCGGAGTACTTCCAATTTTTCCAAAACGGTCAGAAACTAATCGTAACCGATCTACATCTTTTTCTAATTCAGCCACAATTTTTTCATTACCCTTTGTTTCTTTCAACATTTCCACCCATCCTTCTAATGATGATACAGGTGTTCCCAATTGATGAGCCGTTTCTTTGGCCATACCAGCCCATACCTGATTTTGTACGGATCGGTAATTACTACGTAGTGAAAGAAAAACAATCACTATAAAAAGAGCCACGATACATAACTGAACAATTGGATAGTATCTTACTTCTGCGAGTAATTTAGAATCTCCATAATAATATCGGTTGCGGATGGTAGGATCTTTCGGATCCACCCACTCTATTTTTGGGTTTTGCGATTTAAACTGCTTTAATTTTTTTTCAACATACGCCGGGTTATCAGCCGCTTTTGCTGAATCCAGATTTACTGATTGAATAATGCTATCCGCCTCATTTGTTTCAATGATAGGAATTGTTTTATTCTCCGTAAGGATCATCGAAGCCAGCCGGGTATCGGCATCCCCCGGTGAGTTGATCAGGAATTTTATCGCTTCGATCCACTGCTCCACTTTTTGCTTTTCCTCTTTTGCGATCTTACGGGCAAGGTATTGCGAGTAAAAAATAGTGCCGGTTACAATAAATATGGCAATTATAGCCAATGCTGTTCTCCAATTAAGTAGTTGCCGAAACATATTTCGAATTTACCACGGATAAACCGGCTTCCCGTATTTTTGAATAAATATTTTAACACCATTGAACGCTTCACCCAAAGTTGCTATTGTAATTCTTAACTGGAATGGGAAACATTATCTCGAGAAATTTCTTCCATCGGTATTAGCTACTTCCTATGCTAATATGGAAGTAATTGTAGCAGACAATGGCTCTACAGACGATTCTATAAATTTTCTTACCGCTACTTATCCAACTATTCGATTAATCTGCCTCGACAAAAACTATGGTTTTGCAAAAGGCTATAATGTAACGTTGAAACAAGTTACATCGGACTATTATATCTTACTTAATTCTGATGTTGAAGTTGAACCAAACTGGCTGCAACCTATGGTAGCACTATTAGAAAGCGACTCCACTATGGCGGCTTGCCAACCAAAACTACTCACTTATCACAATAGAAAATTGTTTGAATATGCCGGTGGTGCCGGTGGCTGGTTAGATAAATATGGCTACCCATTTGCAAAAGGAAGAATTTTTGATGTGTTTGAAGAGGACAAAGGTCAATATGATACATCTGAACCCATCTTCTGGGCAAGTGGCGCTGCATTATTTATACGGGCATCTGTTTATCATGCTATGAAAGGTTTTGATGAATATTTTTTTGCCCACCAGGAAGAAATCGATCTGTGCTGGCGCATCCAATTAGCCGGACATAAAATTTACTCCTGCCCTGCCGCTGTTGTATATCATGTAGGAGGAGGCACTTTACCAAAGGGCAATTCATTAAAAACATTCCTGAATTTTCGGAACAACCGGATCATGCTATCCAAAAATCTTCCTTTCTCAAAAAAAATAATTGTCGTGCCGGTAAGATTTTTTTTAGATGCGGTGTCTGCATGGAAAGGATTACTAAGTGGTGATGGCGGATATTTTATAGCCATTTTCAAAGCACACCTTGCATTTCTAAAATGGTGGTTATTTCATAAAAAGCAGAGTGTTTTTCCCGTAAGCAAAAAAGCTCCGCTTTCAGGATTGCTTCAAAAAAATATAGCCTGGCTTCATTTTGCCAAAAAGAAGAAGTATTTCTCAGAAATTGTCGATAACACAAAGTGATTTTATATTGCCGAACCCTTATTTTTGCACCACAAAGTTGCAACATGAACAACCAACACGAATACCAACAGGAGTTACAAAAAGTGCAGGACAGGGATTTCACCCACAACTGGGTGTCCTCATCAGCCTTTCTTTTTTACCTGCAAGTAGCATGTATCGTAGCTTTTGTACTGGGTGGCTGCTATATGTTATCTACCAAAAGGTATAGCAAAATAGAAGCTCCCGTTCAGGAGAGTTCACAATACACTCCCAAGTACAAATAATCAGCTTAAAATTTTTTTAAAAAGGGCGCAAGCCTTATTTTTGCAACCCGCCGATAAAAAAGCGGATAAGTTCTTTTAAGAGCCGGATAAAGAGTCCGGCAAACAATTGCGAAAGTAGCTCATTTGGTAGAGCACGACCTTGCCAAGGTCGGGGTGGCCGGTTCGAGCCCGGTCTTTCGCTCAGGAATCCTTCCTCCTACGGTGGAGGGATTTTTTTTGATTAGTATGATATTAGCCCGGCTAAGTACTACTATCAACCCAGTTGCGTCGCACTCTTGTACTGCAGTAATTCTACTGAACAAGACTTCGACGAGACTGAAAATTTTTAAAAGTGTCGCCCCGGTGGTGAAATTGGTAGACACGTCCCGATTAATATCGGGATGAACCGCAACAATTGTAACGGTTCAACTCCGTTCCGGGGCACTATAAAAAGTTCTTATAATAAATAGTTGATGACTAGCCCCGGTGGTGGAATTGGTAGACACGCAGGACTTAAAATCCTGTGACCCGCAACGGTCGTAACGGTTCAACTCCGTTCCGGGGCACTTTTAAAGCGACTTCGGTCGCTTTTTTTATGCATTACGTTTACATTTTATATTCTGAAAAGTGCAATCGGCATTATATCGGCTTTAGTGTTGATGTAGATGCAAGATTAAAAAGACATAATTCAGGCATGGTGACTGCTACAAAAAATTGTAAGCCATATAGAATTTGTGCGACAAAAGCATTCCCAACAGTAGCAGAAGCTAGAAAAGAAGAATTACGCATAAAGAAACAAAAAAGCAGAGTTTATATAGAATGGCTAATTGATGGAAATTGGCAGACACGTCCCGATTAATATCGGGATGACCGCAACAGTCACAAATACTCACTTCAGTTTCCGGGATATTTTAATACCATTCAATAAAATGAATCGCTTTTTTTATTTGTAGATTTGAAACAAAGGAATAAATACCAATGTCAACTGAAATAAAATGCCCCAACTGCGGAATTTTTTTTGAACCCAACGAAGCAATCCGGGAAGAGGTTGAAAAGGAATTGAGAAACAAAGCTGCGGACTGGCAAAAGAAAAAAGCAGAAGAGTTTCAGCAACAATTACAAAAAAAAGAACTGGAACACCAGCAGCAGCTACAATCTGAAAAGCAAAAATTACAATCCCAGATTGAAGAAAGTCTAAGAAAAACAATTGCTGCTGACTTTGAGAATCAGCTCCGGCTATTACAGGAAAACAATAAAGACAACGAAGAAAAACTAAAATTAGCCCGCCAAAAAGAAGCCGATTTTCTACGCAAAGAACAAGAACTAAAAAACAAAGAAGCTGAAATAGAATTAAACGTTCAACGGCAATTACAACAAGCCCGGGAAAAACTAACTGAAGACATCCGAAAAATTGAAGAACAAAAAGTAGCTGCAAAAGATACTGAATACCAGATGCGGCTAAAAGAATTAGAAAAACAACTCGACGACCAGAAAAAACTGGCGGAAGAAATGCGCCGCAAAGCAGAACAAGGCTCAATGCAATTGCAAGGCGAAGTACAGGAATTGGCATTGGAAGAAATGCTGAGTGCTGCATTTCCATTTGATGTAATAAGCGAAGTAGGAAAGGGTGTTCGTGGTGCTGATTGCATACAAACGGTTCGCAACAATTTTGGACAAGAATGTGGCAAGATTATTTTTGAAAGTAAACGAACAAAAGATTTTGGTAACGACTGGATCGAAAAATTAAAAGCAGATATGCGCAGCCAGGGTGCCGATGTAGCAGTAATTGTTACACAAGCTTTGCCTAAAGAACTCGACAGGTTCGGAGAAAAGGATGGTGTGTGGATCTGCACATTTGCAGAAGTAAAACCAATCGTTCAAATGCTGCGTGATGGAATAATAAAAATTTCAACCGCATTAAAAAGCCAGGAGAATCGTGGCGATAAAATGCATTTGTTATATGATTATCTAACCAGCCGTGAATTTGCAGAACAGTGGCAAGCCATACGGGAAGGTTTTATGAGTATGCGGCTATCCATACAGAAGGAAAGAGATGCTATGGAAAAACTTTGGAAGCAACGGGAAAAACAATTAGATAAAGTATTGCTAAGTGCCGCCCATGTTCGTGGTTCAATAGAAGGAATATCTGGCAGCGATGTTGATTTGAATTTGTTGGAAGATGGATCAGAAGAAGAATAAATTAATATCCCACAAAGAAAAAAACACTTCTTTGCGGGATATAGCCTCACCTAATCCTTTGCACTATAAGGAAACTTCTTAGACGCATTTCTCATTAGAGCATTCACCAGATTAGTAGCCGATGAGCCAACTGAGCCGGAAGCCTGGTAATCATATTTCCACAATAAATTACCGGATTTGCCATCATGGATATTAATTGTTGTCTGCACATTATTGGTATTACCCCATGCTCC
>CAZXMP010000170.1:0-6795 GCA_964641575.1 uncultured Chitinophaga sp.
TTTTGTCACCGTCCGGATAAAGGAGTACCCATTGAAGAAGTGGTATGGACGATGCATAATCTTATTCAACAAGGAAAAATTTTATACTGGGGAACCAGTGAGTGGAGTGGAGTAGAAATAATGGAAGCTCACCGGGTAGCACATCAATATGGATTGATTGGTCCTTCGGTTGAACAACCGCAATACAATTTACTGGAACGAAATAAAATAGAGAGTGAATTCCTGATGATCTTTAAAACGGTAGGAATGGGTACTACCATCTGGAGCCCATTAGCATCAGGGCTATTAAGTGGAAAATACAATGATGGAGTTCCAGCAGACAGTCGTTTTGCTATAACGGGTTTTGATTGGTTAAAAGACCGCTGGATGAAGGAAAGCTATTTGAATAAAATAAAGGAGCTAGCCACTCTGGCTACGGAACTGGGAATTACTTTAGCTCAATTAAGCATTGCATGGACTATAAAAAATCCAAATGTTACAACAACAATTTTAGGTGCAAGCCGCAAAGAGCAATTACTAGAAAACTTAGGCGCATTACCCGCAGTAGAAAAATTATCTGCTGAAATAATGCAAAAAATTGATACCATTACAGGAACAAAACCCGTGCTACCAGAATATTAAAATTTTAAATTTAAAATCTGCCATATGTCATTCAAAAATAAAACCGCCATTATTACCGGAGCTACCCGAGGAATTGGTAAAGCAATGGCGTTACGATTAGCAAAAGAAGGAGCCAATATTGTTATTGCTGCAAAAAGTGTAGAAGAGAATGCAAAACTGGGAGGAACTATTTTTTCTGCCGCTGCTGAAATAGAAGCTGCCGGTGGTAAGGCATTGGCCGTACAATGTGATATTCGTTTTGAAGATCAGATTCAAAATGTAGTTGATAAAGCCATTGAAACATTTGGTGGCATTGATATCTTAATAAACAATGCATCCGCAATTTCGCTTACTTCTACAGAGCAAACAGAAGCTAAACGTTTTGATCTGATGCAAAGCATCAATGTGCGGGGAACTTTCCTGGTTACAAAAGCTTGCATACCACATCTAAAAAAATCGGAGAATGCACATGTCCTTACACTTTCTCCACCTATCAACCTCGACCCAAAATGGTTTGATAAGCATGTAGCGTATACCATTACTAAGTATAACATGAGTATGATGACGATTGGCTGGGCAAAGGAATTTGCAAAAGATAGAATTGCTGTAAATGCTTTATGGCCACGAACAACCATTGATACGGCCGCAGTAAGAAATTTGTTAGGCGGTGAAGTGCTGGCGAAAATGAGCCGGACAGTAGATATACTGGCGGATGCTGCGTATTACATATTACGTCAACCTTCCGGCGAATGCACGGGTAATTTATTTGTAGATGAACAAGTGCTGGCCAAAGAAGGAATTACTGATCTGGAAAAATATTCGGTAGTACCAGGAGCACAATTGTATAATGATCTGTTTGTTTAAACTAACAGCGTTTCACTTAAAAAGTGAAACGCTGTTAATATTTTTTGTGCTTTTTTATAATTTATTCTTCCTTTTCTTCCTGTTCTTGTTGTTTCTCCGGCCTCATTTGTGGGAACAATAATACATCCTGTATTGAAGCCTGATTGGTCAATAACATACAAAGCCTGTCTACTCCAAACCCAATACCGGAAGTTGGTGGCATACCGTATTCTAAGGCCCGTAGAAAATCGTAATCAATAAACATCGCTTCATCATCGCCCCGTTCAGAAAGTTTTACCTGTTCTTCAAAACGTTCCCGCTGGTCAATAGGATCATTCAACTCACTATAAGCATTCGCAATTTCTTTTCCATTGATCATTAATTCAAATCTTTCCACCAAACCCTGTTTGTCACGATGTTTTTTGGTAAGCGGACTCATCTCAACCGGGTAATCTATAATGAAAGTTGGTTGTATATAATTCTTCTCACATTTTTCGCCAAAGATGGTATCTATCAATTTTCCTTTTCCCATCGTATTGTCAGCAGGTAAATGTAATTGTTTGCAAACCGAACGAAGTTGTTCTTCATTCATTTTACTTACATCAATACCGGTATGCTCTTGTATAGCATCAAATATGCTGATACGTTTAAATGGTGCTTTAAATGAAATGGTATTTGATCCAACCGTTACATCGGTAGTGTTGCAAACGTCTAACGCTGCTTTTTCCAGCAACTGCTCTGTTGTTTCCATCATCCAGAAATAATCTTTGTAGGCCGTATAAAACTCCAGGATGGTAAACTCGGGGTTATGTGTTCTGTCCATTCCTTCATTGCGGAAGTTGCGGCTGAATTCATATACCCAATCAAATCCGCCAACAATCAATCTTTTTAAATAAAGTTCATTGGCAATTCGCAAATACAAAGGAATATCCAATGCGTTATGATGTGTAATAAAAGGTCTTGCAGCAGCACCCCCCGGAATACTTTGCAAAACTGGTGTATCTACTTCTACGGCACCCTGGTTATTTAAAAACTCACGGATGGAGTTAATCAGCTTTGTTCTTTTTAAAAAGGTTTCTTTTACCGCTGGATTAATAATCAAATCTGCATATCGCTGTCTGTATTTAAATTCAGGATCTGTAACCGCATCAAAAGTTTGTCCTTCTGCTTCTTTTACGATAGGTAAAGGTCGCAGCGATTTGCTAAGAATGGTTAACTCAGTTACATGTACAGATGTTTCGCCGGTCTTGGTAATAAAGCCGTATCCACGTATGCCGATGATATCGCCGATGTCAATTAATTTTTTCCAAACAATATCATATAAAGTTTTGTCTTCACCCGGGCATATATCATCCCTTCGTATATACAATTGTATTCTGCCGGTTGAATCCTGCAGTACACAAAAATTTGCCTTACCCATGTCCCGCACACTCATAATGCGACCCGCCAGGCATATATCCGAAAACTGCTCTTTTGTTTCTACTGTAAAATTTTCTTTTATAGTTACGGCATTGCTATTAACCGGGAATAATGGTGCTGGGTAAGGTTCAATGCCCATCATTATTAGTTCGGCTAATTTTTCTCTGCGTAGTTGTTCCTGTTCAGATAAATGTGTTGTACTCATGTTTTCAATTACTTTTCAAAATTGCTGCCCGCCTGACCACAATTTTTTTAATTGTGTATTCGGGCAGGCAAAGGTACTGGTTTGGTAGTGGCAGGCAAAGACGAAAAAAGCCCCCATAGTATGGAGGCTTTTATAAATAAATCATTAAATTATTTGTTGTTAATCAGCCAACCAAGGTTAAGTCCAAAATTGGTGTTTTTGATCTCACCAGTTGCCAAAGAGTTAGCAGGAATTAGATTTCTCAATCCTAATGTACCATTGGCCGATACGAAAAAACCACCTTTTAAACGATAGCCCATAACAAAGTTAGCACCATAGTCAATTCCTCTATAAGCATTGGCAACTTCGTTACCAAAGCTTAAATCGCTTTCAGTTTTTGTACCATCACTTGTTTCAGTAACTTGTTTGCTGGGTAAATTAAAACTAAGCGTAGGACCTGCACCAATAAAAAAACCACCAGCACTACCACCGGTATTATATACAAAATTAAATAGCATTTCTGCATAGCGAAGCTCAACACTAATTTTGGGCTGTAATACACCAAGTAGTTCTTGTTGTACTTTTCCTTTTTGTATATATTGAATAGCTGGCTGAAAACTGAATTTGCTGTTTTTAATCGGAGCATCCACAAAAAAGCCAACGCCAAAACCCGGAGTATATAAACCTTTTTCTTTTGTGCCATCTACAGTTCCCCGCTGAGTGGCAAGACCGCCAGTTAAGCTAAAACCTACTCTTGATTTTTGAGCAAGGCTACTCAACTGGAAGCAACAAACAAAAAGAAAAGAAATAAAAATCGTTTTTTTCATAAACAGTAATTTTTTGGTTTGCCTACTAATATCGCTTTTCGGTTGCTGCGCCGTACTCTTTGGTCTGGATTTTCCGGAAACTCCTTTTATCTGGCCTCTAAAGGGCTAAAATAATATTTTTCAGCATTCCCCGAATTAAACCGGTATGATAAATATATTATTCTTTACCGCAACTGCTTTTCTATTTTTCAATACTAATTTTTAGCTATCCTGTCTACTGCAGGGTCGTTTTCAGCAGGGGCAAAGGTACTGGTTGCCGACCGAAGAAAAAATAAAAAGACCTCTCGTCTTTAGAAGTAAAAACAGAGGTCTTTTAATCAGAAAATCAGCGATTTATTAGCCGTTTTTTGCAGGCTCTTCCGGGTTTAATAACTTTTTTCTTTGTTTTTGATTAATAGCACGGATTACGATAACGAGGAGATATGCAACTAAGGCAGTCCCCCCAATTGCCACCAATACAGCAGCACCGGCAGAGCCGTTACAAGAGAGACCACAGGCAAGAGCTGCGACAAGATATAGTAATCCAAGAGCAACAATTACAGAGAGAATAATCAGTGCAATCTTACCACCTTTCGATAGATCAGTTGAGTTTTTAATAGCTCTCACTTGTTCTTTTAGCAGTTTTTTTCTTTCCTTCAATTTCAGTTTCTTTCCTTCATTATTTTTTAAGGAAGCAGAAAATGCGCTAATTGATTTATATGATTTCTGACTGCTATCGCTGGGCAAAGAGCCGGTACTGGCGGCGGCCTTTTGTATTGGAATGTTATGTAGCGTTCTAAACTTATCATTGCTTACATATACTATTATCAAAAACCCTGAAAGAGCAAGTGCAAAATCACAGGTCTTTTGCCAATGATAAAATCTGCCCGCAGGTATTTTTTTTTGTAGTTGCGATGGATAATAAAGAATACTGACGAAATAAATGGAAAGAATTAGCAGAAGACCAGAGGCGGGGATACTAATGCCAAGTTCATTTAACAAAGTGCCCGTTATAACTCCAGCGGCAGATAGTATCATAAATGAAATGATAATAATCATACGGGCGGCTTGCTTGTGGCATTTTGCCCAGAAGGAAATTTTTTTCATAAAAGTTAAACGTTTACTGATGATAGTATTTTTTTCAAAAAGTTCCCTTAAAAGTTCCCTTAAAAGTTCCATTTGTAATTTGCACGGTGCCGGTCACCCCTGTGCAAGTCATTGAAAAACTTCCACGGATTGAAGTTGATGTTAGCTCTTCAATAGTTATAGTTCCGGGAACAGGTGTTGCAGAAAAAATTACAAAACTGGTATATAGATTATTCATTGAATATGAACCCAATGAAAAAGTTCCCGCAACGTATGGAGGTATTAAAATACCAACACCGCCAATTGGATAAACACCCGTTGTAACATTAACCAAATTTAGACTAATATGGCTTTGCGAAAAATTACCGCTAACTGAAATATGAACATCGCCGTTTGGTCCAATATTTCTTGAGAAATAAGAGGAATTGCCGGTTGCAGTAAAGGTTGAAAATAACCCACCGTTTATAGAAACCATTGCTTTTACTTCATGATTTGGGTTGCCGGGCGGCAATGTATAATTATCCGAAGACTTTTTGCAAGAAGAAGTAATTATAAAGGCTAAAAATAAAAAGGAATAACTTTTCATGATAAAATTTATTAACTATTTAAAATTTATTGTAAGAGATAAGGCAGGGTAACGGGCTTTTACAAAAGACTGTTGGTGTACCAACAAGCTTTTTTCCATTTTTAAAGATGCTGAAACAGCGTTAGCCTTTTTCCTGTTTTTATCAGAAGCTATAAAAAGAGGGATACTTGTAGCAGCAGCAGCAAGACCGGAAAAAAATAAAATCTCGCCAGTGTTGGAATATTTTTCTTCTTCAACAGTAAATATGGTTACAAAAGCATCTGTCGATTCATTTAGTCCAACTCCAATACCAGTTCCAACTAATACGGTTCCGGCAGCAAGCATTACCCAGGCAGCAGTTTTATTGCTCTTACTTTTTTTTAGATAATAGTCCCTTGAAAAAGGCTGTGATGGATTGGGCGGTTCTGATAGTTGCGCTAAAGAGCTGCCAGCAAAAAGTAGTAAAACAGTAATAATAATCTGTGATTTCATAATTAGTAGTTTGGTGGTTAAGAATCATTATACATAGAGTTATAACTAATTAGGGTACAGATTGAAACAGGCAGGTTATTTTCATGTTTTCGTATTATTAGTAAAAAGCCAATTTTAATAGCAAAGTAGTTGCTCTTCAATGTGCTACGGATGAACAAAGTCAATCAGGGATAAAAAGAAGTCGTTTCATACTTAAAGTTTTAGTACTGCCAAGCTATATCCGGGCTAGGGGAATAAGAAATTGAATTTTGCAATTGATCGATTTGAATTGGCAAATTTTACTAAAATCCCCCGCGGCATATTGTCGGTTTGTTTAAAATCGAGTAACTTTTACAAACAGAACTGGGGAGTTCTGATTAAGATTGAATGCAATCTTGCTTAAGGAACCTACCATGACCACTGCCAACTCACAGGACTTTTTATTTCAGCGGATAAAAGAAATGCTGCCGCAGGATCTGTCTATGGTGGATGTTGTTTCAGAAATACTCCATGTAAGCAGCGACAGTGCTTACCGCCGTATCCGTGGCGAAACTCCGTTAGTATTAGAAGAAGCAAGATTGCTCTGTGACCATTTTAAATTATCTGTGGATCAGCTATTAAATAGTACCAGCGGAACTATTCTTTTTCAAAATATACGAATACATAACAAGGAATACTCTTATCAAAAATATTTGTCGGGTCTTATTGGATTAGCCCATCATATCAATAGTTTTTTTCAAAAGGAAGTTATTTATCTCACCAAAGACATTCCATTATTTCATAACTTCTACTATTCCCCTCTAATTGCATTCCGTTATTTT
>CAZXMP010000171.1:0-6774 GCA_964641575.1 uncultured Chitinophaga sp.
GATACAAGCAGGCATATGGTCATGCAGACCATGCATAAATTTTTGAACATATTTCAGAATTATGGAAGAAAAATTGAATGCCGGAAAGGCAAGCTATAAAAAGTGTAAGTCCTAAGCTGATTTTGGAGGGTGATAAGGAGTTTGTAGCAGTGCTTCTTTCAGGTCATCCGAGTACCTGCCCGAAAAAATGCTGTTGGAAAAATTGGTAGCAGACAGACAGCAGTTAAAATTTTTGTCATCAAAATCACCACTAAAAATTTTCAGCAGCGAGGAAGATTGTTTTTTATTATTTTCCTGATCCTGGTTGCTATTTGATTTTGTGAGATTATCTGCTGTAATTTTTAACTGCTGCTTTGATTCATTGGCAATACATTTCAGTACAAGTACATCCCCTTCCACCTTTCTTTTTACATAAGTATATACCTTTCCATCAATGTTTATTTCGCCATAGTGCCTTTCAAAATCTGTGTACCTGTTTTGATAAGGCATATTTAAGGATACCCGCATTTCTATCAGATCGGCCTCATCATACTCTTCATTATCAATTACAACTTCCAGTTTGGTATCTGCTTTTGTTTGCAATAGAGAAATGACAAGGCGGTAGCCCCACATATTAAATGCAAGAATGGAAATAAAGAATATGGCAGCAGTTTTCTTCAATCGTAAAATAGATGGTACTAAATTAACCAGTTTTTTGAATTATAGCTATAAGAATTAGCTGAATTCGGATTTAAATTAATTTATTTGCCCACCGCAAACGTTTTCTTTTCTATACCTACTCCTTTAATAGTCAGTTTTTTCCAATTAGCGGGTAGCACTGATTTAAGTTGAACAATTCCTTTTGGTGTAATCTCCAGGCCTCCAAAACCCATCAATACACTTTGTAAAATACCCCCGGCACCAGTAGCAAAGTAAGGGTTAGTGCCACCTTTTGTTTCTGCAATAACCCTAAACGGAGGATTTAAGTTGGGTATATAAGCGTCTTTAAACCAATAATAAGCTTTCTCTCCATCACCAAGCCGTGCATAAAGTGTGGTAAAAACAGCCTGTGTCATAGCCGGGGTACCTTCATTAGGAACTCTTTTTTCATAATACTCCAACTCTTTACGGATGTCTTTTGGGTCAGTTATTTCTTTTAACGGATACGACAGCAAGTTTACATCTGCCTGTTTAATTCCTTCGCCATTGTATGTAGCATGTTCCCGGGTAACACCATCAGCAAATTTTAAGATAGGAATGTTGTTGGACACATTCATCCAATCCGCATCGGGAGAAATTCCTAAAATTTTTGCAGCTTCTGTAGCAAATTGTAAGTTGGCTTTTGCAGCGGCGTTGGTAAAGGCGTTGTTATCTACATTCTCCGCCCATTCATCTGCTGCTACCACGTTCTTAATATCAAATTTTCCCGGTCCGTTTCTTTCCACCCGGCTGGCCCAAAAATCTGCAGTACCAGCAAGTATAGGATAGCCTTTTTCTTTCAGCCATGTTTTATCCTGTGTCACACAATAGTAATTCCACGCAGCTATGCCAACACAGGCAGTAATATGATGTTCAAACGGTCCGCTCAATGCCCACACCGGCGTTTCTTCTACGCCTGTCTCGGCACTTTCCCAGGGATACATGGCTCCTTTATATCCTTTACTAAAGGCATTTCTTTTTGCAGCTTCTAATCGTTGAAAACGATATTCCATCATACTTTTTGCCAATGCAGGTTGTAATACCAACATGGCAGGGTACATCCATAATTCGGTATCCCAAAATACATGGCCATTATATCCCAGGCCGCTCAATCCCATTGGCGAAGGAGATAGTGCGGTTCCTTCTCTTGTAAATGAATACAGATGATACAGCATACTGCGAACATCCTGCTGGCTTTGCTCATCTCCCTCAATTACAATATCACTTTTCCAAAGCTCATCCCATGCTTTTGTATGAAATTGAAGCAGCCTTTCACGGCCTTCTAATTTTGCATAGATTGTTAACCGTTCTGCTTCGTTCAGCGGATCATCGTGGTGGGCAGATGTGATGGACGAACCAGCAATAGAATAGCGATAGGTTTCACCTGCTTTTATTTTTTTACTGAATTTCATCAGGTGCATATTGTTATCCCACATTTCATGTATTACTCTTGGCTCCTGCCCATGATGTTCACTAAATAAAAATGTATTGGAGGCACACATTAATAGTTTTCCGGTGGGGCTTTTTGCCGAAGAAGTGAGTAAACTGATTACCACATGCGGCCTGTCAATTTCATTATAATAATTTTGTACGTCTTTTAATGCATCCGGTGCTTCCATTACACTGCTGCTATTGATGGTTATATCTTTTTTAGCGGTTACAGTAATATCCATTAGTACAGTAAAAGGCAGTTGCCGCAGGGAATAGTAAGTATAAGAAACAGTAGCCTTATCGCCATAATTAAAGGAAGTAGTAAAACTGGCATGTTGCATATCCAATTCTTGTTTTAGCCCGGTGGCAGCTTTGGCATCCATCCTTTTTCCATCAATATCCAATGTCGCATTCAATAAATTAAAGCTGCGTAAGAAATTACTAACCCGTCCTCTTCCATATAAGTCGTATGCGCCGGCAAGCACAACGTCTTTAATTTTAAATGGTTCCGGGGCAGACACAATGCCAATCATTCCGTTCGCTACAGTAACACCATAATAATCTGCAGGATTTATAGTGGTGGCGGTTATTTTCCACGGATCAATCTTTTGTGCTTTAATTGAATAGGAAATACATAAAAGTAACAGCGGGGCAATAAGTAAACGAAACATATGGGCAAGTTTATTGTACGAATAAAGTTCCTGTTTTAGTAACAGAAAAAATCACTTCAAACGATTGCGGTTTACAAGTTTTATAACAATGCTACTTTACAGTTTGCTGGTGGCGAATGATAAATTCAATCAGTTCTTCAAGTGTAACATCAATCCTCGATACAGCATCAGCAATATCTTCTCTGCTTACTTGCGCAGCGAATGCTTTTTCTTTCAATCGCTTTTTTATACTTTTTACTTCCATTCCTTCATAACCACCAGGACGCAGCAAACTATAAGCATGTATCAAACCACTTAACTCGTCAATAGCATAGATCATTTTATCCATGTTATTGAGCGGCTCTACACCAAACACAGCAGGTCCATGTGATGCAATACAATGAATAACATCAGGATCAATATTTCTTCTTTCTAATTCTTCTATGATCACTCGGCAATGGTCATCCGGATATTTTTCCCAGTCGGCATCATGTAGTAAACCTGCCAGCTCCCATTTCAAAGCCGTTTGTTCATCTGCCTTTTCTCTTTCAATGGCCCATGCCTTCATATTCGCAGCTACTTGCTTCATATGGAGGCGAAGTTTTTCGTTGGGCACCCATTCATTAAGTAATGTATGCGCATCTTCCAGCGACATCAGGTTGCCCATATTTTTCGGATCTCCAAAATTGCTGCGGCCAAGTAGTCGGGTTGACATAGAAAATAATTTAGCAATAAATATAAGTAGTAATTTATTTGTTATCGTCGTTCGGTTGCCCGGGCATCGTCCCTTGCGTCGCACACTTCAACTGTAGTAACACAGATGAGCATATTACAAAATCATCTGTATTTTGTAAAGAGCATTTAATTCATCATACCGAACACTAAACTTTTAACTCAAAACTCGTAACTGTTCCCCGATTGCTTACTTTTGCACCAACATGGAGAAAGATGATCAAGTATATCGGGGGAAAATTTCGTTTATCAATTACGAAAAACAATTTGCAACAATAGACTACCTGCATAACACCAAACAAAAGTCTGTTAATTTCAAAACCAATGCACCCGATAGCGGTAAAAAGCCACACCAGTTTAAATTAAACGACAGTGTCGATTTTCAATTGCGGCTATCCGACAGAGGTGATAAAATGACCGCCTACAATGTAAAATTTATACATAATGAAGCTGTTGATCTGCTGCTCCAAAAAATTGATAAAGAGAACCGGTTTGCCGGGTATTTAAAAATAGTGGACGGAAAATTTTTTGTAAAAGAGATTGAGAGTTATGTGTTATTTCCTATTCAATTATCAAAATGGGAAAAAGAACCGGTAGAAACCGCTGCCAATGTAGCCATCAGTTTTAAATTGATAAATATTGATAAACCCAATAGTATTGCTGCCGAACTCTTCTCTCACAATTATACAGCAGAATACAAAAAGGCATTACAACACTTCGAAAAAAAAATAAGTATAGAGGCAGTTGTTGCCAGAGTTTCTCCGCATGCGGTGTACCTGAATTTATTCGGTGAAAAAATGCAAGCTAAGCTAATGGCAACGGAAGAAGAAAAAGAAGCAATTAAAGAAGGGGATATAATACCTGTTAATATCGTTCATCTTACCAGCAATAGAGTAGTAGTAAAGAGAGTTGAAGGGTGAGTAAGCAAGTGGATATTCCTGCCACAGCGGTTTAAATTTTTATTCACCATTCAAAATCGTTCATTCACCGAAATGAAGTAACAGTTTGAAGCTGTCATTGGTAATTTGCAGCTTGAAAAATTGTTATTATGTCACTAAAAATTACCGGCAAACTTCCATCAGGAAAATTGCTGCAAAGCTTACAACAATCTTCTAACTATAATAAAGGTGCTTTTCAGAATTTATCACCCACAGCTATGAAACCTGAGGACGTTTCGTACTGGAAAATGCTGAAAGAATTTTTTAAAAAGCATCCTGAAACTTCACCACCCAATAAACTTCCTTTTGTAAAAACCGATCTAAAGAAATTAAATGGCGATGAACCAATCATAGTTTGGTTCGGCCACTCCTCTTATTTTATTCGTATTGACCATAAAAATTTTTTGATAGATCCTGTGTTCAGTGGTAATGCGGCACCTGTTTCATTTATGGTAAAAGCATTTCCGGGTAGTAATGAATATAAGGTAGAAGATATGCCGCCGATCGACTATCTGATTCTCACACATGATCATTACGACCACCTTGATTTCAAAACTCTTCGCAAGTTAAAATGCAAAGTGGGCAAAGTGGTTTGTTCATTAGGTATCAGCTCTCATCTAAAGCACTGGGGATTTTCTATAAATATTATTACCGAATTAGATTGGTGGCAAACAACGCAATTGGAGAATTATATTCAATTAACCGCAGCACCAGCCCGCCATTTTTCAGGTAGAGGAATAAAAAGAGCACAAACATTATGGTCTTCTTTCATTTTAAAAACTTCAATCCATAATTTATATCTCGGAGGCGATTCAGGCTACGATTCTCATTTTATAGAGATTGGTGAAAAGCATGGTCCGTTTGATATTGCTATTTTAGAATGCGGTCAATATAATACCATGTGGCCGCTAATTCATATGATGCCCGAGGAAACAGCAAAAGCTGCGGTTGACCTGAAAGCAAAAGCTTTACTACCTGTTCACTGGGGTAAGTTTAAACTCGGAATGCATCCCTGGAACGAACCAATCAAACGAGTAACTGCTAAAGCCTTGGAATTGGGTGTGCCGATCAAAACCCCAAAAATAGGGGAGCCTTTAATTATTGACGGTGAATATTCGGGCACAAATTGGTGGGAATAATAACCGTTCAGTGAAGACGCTTATTTTTTCCGTCAAAATTATTATTGAAAATCAATAAATTACAAAGGTGTCGTAAAAATAAACTCTCCAAATTATAGGTTTCAATTCTTCTCCAACCTACCTTTGCACTCCCATTTAAAAAGGGGAACAAGTTGAGGGATAGCTCACTTGTTTATTATTTAACGCTGAAAGCGATGAGCTAACAGCAAAAAGATTTCTAAAATGAGCAAATTACATTTCACAACGAAACATGCGAACGAGGCTACCGTGCAACGTACTTGGTATGTTGTAGATGGTACTAATCAAACCGTTGGACGTATGTGTGCTAAAATTGCTGCGATACTTCGTGGTAAGAACAAAGCATACTATACTCCACACGTTGACACTGGTGACTATATCATCGTTATCAACTGCGAAAAAATTGTTTTAACTGGTAACAAACTGGATCAGAAAGTGTATGATACTTTCAGCGGATATCCAGGTGGCCGTAAAGAAGAAGTAGCAAGAAACCTGATCAATCGCAGACCAGAAGTGGTTATCGAAAGAGCGGTAAAAGGTATGCTTCCTAAAAACCGTTTAGGTCGCAAGATGTACAAAAAATTATTTGTGTACACAGGTGCTGCACATCCGCATACTGCACAACAACCAAAAGAACTTAAATTCTAAAAACCAGCTATTAGCTAAAAGCATATAAAAAATGGAAAAGCAAAAAAACGGAATTGGTCGTCGTAAAGCAGCTGTGACAAGAGTCTTTCTTTCAAAAGGAGAAGGCGCTATCACAGTAAACGATAAAGACTACAAAACTTATTTTCCTCTGGTTTATTTACAGAACCAGGTAGAACGTCCGCTAAAAACAGTTGATGTTGCCAGCAAATTTGATGTAAAGATCAATGCAGCAGGTGGTGGTGTTAAAGGCCAGGCAGAAGCAGCTATGCTGGGTATTGCAAGGGTGTTGGTAGAAATCAACCCTGAGTTTCGCCCTGCATTAAAAGCAGCCGGCTTATTGAAAAGAGATCCAAGATCAGTTGAACGTAAGAAATTTGGTCATAAGAAAGCTCGTCGTAGCTACCAGTTCTCTAAACGTTAACCTGGTTATTGGTTGCTGGTTTTACTACCAGCAGCCAACAAGCAACATAATTAGAATATAAACTCTTTATAAAAAAGAAAATGGATGGAGTTCCATTAAGTAAAGAAGAAATTCACTCA
>CAZXMP010000172.1:0-6761 GCA_964641575.1 uncultured Chitinophaga sp.
GATGAGTGGGGGGAAGTACAAAGCTATGAAGGACAACCCGGATGGATTTGTAACACCTGCCGCTTTGATAAAAAGAAAGCAAGTGATTGGATAATCGAAGGCCCAACGAGTATCAGCAGGCATTCAGTTATTTCGCAAGGTCATTATGTTGGTTTGCAAAAACCAAAAGAAACAATTGCAGAAGTAATGGGCGGACGAGATCCGAAATTGCTGATGGATATTCATAGCATCAGTGATGTGAACAGTGTGGAGATAGCTTCGCTGCCTGGGCCAGCAACGAGCAAAACATTTGAAAAAAGTGAATAGTGAATTGTCAATGGTGAATATGGTCGTTTTTCATTGATTATTCACAATTGACCACTCACCAACTAATTATAGATGAACATGACTTTATTAGTTATAGACTGGTGGCTTATTTTAGAAAAAGCATTGTTGATTGGCGGCATTATCGGCTTGTCATTCTTTATTGCTATGTACACCACATTGGCAGAAAGGAAAGTGGCGGCATGGCTACAAGACCGTCGTGGACCAAACAGGGCAGGACCATTCGGTATTTTTCAACCATTAGCAGATGGCGGTAAATTATTTTTCAAAGAAGAGATCATTCCATTAGCATCGAATAAGTTTTTGTTTATTCTTGGTCCGGCATTAGCTATGATAACTGCTTTACTTACCAGCACTGTTATTCCATGGGCTGCGCCATTTGTAACACAAGGTGGCAATGTAATTCCAATGCAGGTAGCTGATGTGGATATGGGAATTTTATTAGTGTTTAGTATTGTGAGTGTAGGTGTATATGGTATTATGATCGGCGGATGGGCATCCAACAATAAATTTTCATTGATGGCCGCAGTTCGTGGTGCATCTCAAATGGTATCCTATGAACTGCCGATGGGATTATGCCTGATTGCAGTATTATTTATGACGGGCTCATTAAAAATGAGTGAGATTGTTGGAAACCAGGTAGCAAATGGCTGGCATATCATTTATCAACCATTGGGCTTTATCATATTTTTTGTTTGTGCATTAGCGGAGTGTAATCGAACTCCATTCGACTTGCCAGAGGCAGAAAACGAGTTGAACTTTGGTTATCACCAGGAGTATTCTTCCATGAAGTTGGGTTTTTATTTGTTTGCTGAATACATCAATATGTTTATCAGCAGTGCGGTAATGGTAACCTTGTATTTCGGCGGCTACGACATACCGTTTGTGAATGAAGCATCGTGGGGATTAAGTTCTTTCTGGATGACGGCGATAAGCTTTGCTGTGATAATGGCAAAAATCTCATTCATGTTATTTGTGTTTTTATGGATTCGGTGGACGATTCCCCGTTTCCGTTACGACCAATTAATGAATTTGGGTTGGAAAAAATTAATACCGCTGGCGTTGATAAATATGATTATATCAGCGGCGGTGATGTTGTTGTTGAATAAATGAGTGGGTTAATTGTGAAAGGTTAGTAGTGAACAGAAAGTACAAGAGTGCGACGCAACGAAAGATGAAAGTAGCAATGCAGATGACAAAATATATATTTGCGAAAATTTAAAATTCCCCTTTAGGGGTTAGGGGCAATATGTTAACACAAAGAGCAAAAGAAGTAGATCGTAAACCAATGACTTTCCTGGAGAGTATTTATCTCTGGAATATTGTTAAAGGCATGGGTATTACAATCAGTCACTTATTTAAAAAGAAGGCGACGATCAATTACCCGGAGCAAACAAGAACTTTTTCCAAAGTGTTCCGTGGTTTGCATGTGTTGAACAGAGATGCAGAGGGAAGAGAAAATTGTACGGCCTGTGGTTTGTGTGCAGTGGCTTGCCCTGCCGAAGCGATTACGATGGAAGGTGCGGAAAGATTACCGGGTGAGGAGCATTTGTATAGAGAAGAAAAATATGCAGCGAAGTATGAGATCAATATGCTGCGTTGTATTTTTTGTGGATTGTGTGAAGAGGCTTGTCCGAAAGATGCGATTTATTTATCGCAAACTTTTGCACCGGCCAATTATGGAAGAAAAGGGTTTATATATAAGAAAGATGATTTACTGATACCTCACCCAATAGAGAATAAAGAAGCGTATGAAGCAGCTTTGGGTGATAAACCAGCAAAAAACTAAGAACGATTAACGGCTTACGGGAATGAACATTACGACAATACTTTTTTGGTTTCTTTCAGTGATAGCACTTTTTAGTGCCTTGATGGTTATTACCAACAAAAACCCAGTGTATAGTGTACTTTGGTTGATCGTTACTTTCTTTGCTATTTCCGGTCATTATATATTATTAAATGCACAGTTTCTCGCTATCGTAAATGTTATTGTTTACGCCGGTGCCATAATGGTGTTATTCCTCTTTGTAATCATGTTGATGAACTTAAATAAAGAAACGGAGCCACAAAAAAATCGTTGGTTGCGAATGGCCGGTGCTATTGCAGGTGGTTGCTTGTTGCTGGTGTTAGTTGCCGCATTAAAGGATACACATACTAAACAACAACTGGCAATGACGAATGGCGGAAATATCGGGTTGATCAAAAACTTAGGAAAAGAGTTATTTACTACATATGTAGTGCCGTTTGAGATAAGCAGTATTTTGTTTTTGAGTGCTATGGTTGGTGCGGTGGTGATTGGAAAGAAGGAATGATTTGAAGATTTGGAGATTTGCCGATCAGGCAATTCATTTCCAAATCGACTAATCTTCAAATTGACAAATTGATTTTATGCCGATTAATTATTACATATTTCTGTCTATCGCCTTATTTGCTATTGGTATTGTAGGTGTATTAACCCGTCGTAATGCGATCATTATTTTCATGTGCATTGAGCTTATGCTTAATGCAGTGAATTTATTATTAGTGGCATTTTCAAAAATGCATCATATGAAAGCATTGGCAACGGATGCAGCATCCACTGTTGGTACAGACGGACAGTTATTTGTATTTTTTATCATGGTGGTAGCGGCGGCAGAGGTAACTGTGGGGCTGGCAATTATTGTAATGATGTATAGAAATATACATTCGGTAGATGTGAATTTTTTGAATCGTTTAAAACATTGATGCTGTTTAGAAGATAGTTATGCAGAACGCTTTACAAATAGTTTACCTGATTCCCCTTTTGCCATTAATAGGATTTCTTATTAATGGGCTGGGAAGAAAGCATTTGTCCAAATCAGTTATTGGTGTAATAGGTAGCGGGGTAGTGCTGGCATCATTTGTCATCAGCATTTGGGTGTTCTTACAAGTGAAGGGTGGCAACACACACGAAGCTCATTATTTTGATTTCATCTCAGTTGGTGATTTAAAAATTCCATTTGCCTTTAAAATTGACCAGCTATCATCTTTATTCCTCTTGATAATAACGGGAGTTGGTTTTTTGATCCATGTATATTCCACTTCTTACATGCATGAAGAAAAGACAGAACACTTTGGAAGATATTTTGCTTATCTCAATCTCTTCATCTTCTCCATGTTGCTGCTCGTAATGGGAGCCAACTTCGTTATCATGTTCATCGGTTGGGAAGGTGTGGGGCTTTGTTCTTATTTATTAATAGGATATTGGTTCAAGAAAACGGAATACAACAAAGCAGCAAACAAAGCATTCATCATGAACCGTATTGGTGACCTTGCTTTCCTGATCGCTATTTTCTGGCTGATACAAAAATTGGGAACAGTTACATACAGCGAAGTATTCACTGCGGCTAACCTGGCGAAGCTAAATGCAACAGATATTACTGTTATCACCATATTATTATTTGTAGGTGCTACTGGTAAAAGTGCACAGATACCACTTTATACATGGTTGCCGGATGCCATGGCGGGTCCAACACCAGTATCTGCATTGATACATGCTGCTACCATGGTTACTGCAGGTATTTATATGATTGCCCGTAGTAATCTGTTATACTCGTTGGCACCTCTTACAATGGATATTATAGCTTATGTTGGTTTAGCTACAGCTTTATTGGCAGCTACCATTGCATTGAAGCAAAATGATATTAAAAAGGTATTGGCTTATTCTACCGTCAGTCAGTTGGGCTTTATGTTTTTAGCCATAGGCTGTGGTGCATATACGGCGGCTGTATTCCATGTTATGACACATGCTTTCTTCAAAGCCTTAATGTTCCTTGGTAGTGGTAGTGTGATACATGCAATGGGTGGCGAACAGGATATTAGAAACATGGGTGGATTGAGTAAGAAATTAAAGATCACTTTTATCACATTCCTGATTGGATGTATAGCAATCGCAGGTATTCCACCATTTAGCGGATTCTTTTCTAAAGATGCGATACTGTTAAGTGCATTTGCAAAAAACCCAGTGCTGTATGGCATTGCATTATTTACTGCATTGCTTACTGCATTTTATATGTTCCGTTTGTTGTTCATCACTTTCAATGGAAAGTTCAGGGGAACACATGAGCAAGAACATCATTTGCATGAAAGTCCTGCACCAATGACTATTCCATTGGTAATATTAGCAGTACTATCTATCATTGGTGGTTTTGTCGGCATCCCAGAAGTGTTTATGCACGGAGGTGATAAACTCGGAGAATTTTTATCACCAGTAATTACAAATCATACGCATGGCCATGTTTCTCATTCCACAGAATATATATTGATGGGTTTATCAACAGTACTTGTTCTTGGTATGATAGCTTTCGCCTGGTTTAAATTTAAAAACTATCAAAGTACAGAAGAAAAAGGATTTGGAAAAGTGCTGGAGAACAAATGGTATGTGGATGAACTGTATGATAAAGTAATTGTGAATCCGCTGCACAAATTTGGCGGTTTTCTGAACTCAATATTTGAAAGCAAAGTGGTAGATGGCATTGTGAATGGAGTTGGCAGAGCGGTTAGTTATACCAGTAGTAAATTCCGTTTATTGCAAAGTGGCCAGGTTGCTAATTATATTTTACTGATGGTGGGAAGTATGGTGCTGATTTTTGTATTACAATTCTTTTTGAAACGATAGTATGATTCCTGTTTTACTGATATTGATTCCATTGCTCACAGGTCTGGCTTCATTCTTTATTAAGAATGATAAGGCAGCCCGTTCCTGGGCGTTGTTTTCTTCCTTACTTACTGTCGTTGTTTCTGTATTGGCGGTAACAGTGTTAAAAGAAAATAAATACCTGGCACATCAATGCGATTGGATGCCGGCACTGGGTGCCAGTTTTTCTGTAAAGTTGGATGGAATGGGACAATTACTTTGCCTGTTGACCGGCATTGCTTATCCTTTGATTTTCATCGGCACCTGGAATAGTCAATATAAAAATGCGAAGAACTTTTTTGCATTGATGTTATTAGCACAGGCTGGTTTGATGGGTGTGTTTGTTGCCATGGATGCCTTACTGTTTTACTTTTTCTGGGAGTTGGCATTAATTCCAGTTTACTTTCTTTGCTCACAATGGGGTGGAGAAAAAAGGATCCGGGTTACATTTAAATTTTTCATTTATACATTCGTTGGTTCAGTACTAATGCTGATTGGTATTTTATATCTCCAATCGCAAACACCAAACAATTCTTTTGCTATACAAGATTTTTATAATCTTGAGTTAGCAGGTAAAACCCAATCATGGGTATTCTGGTTATTCTTTATAGCGTTTGCTGTTAAAATGCCCATATTCCCTTTCCATACCTGGCAGCCAGATGCGTATGAGCAATCTCCAACCGCAACAACAATGGTATTAAGCGGCATTATGGTAAAAATGGGTTTACTTGGATTGTTACGTTGGTTGTTGCCAGTTCTGCCCATTGCTTCTTATTCCTGGGGTGATGTAACGATGTCTTTAGCTGTGGCAGGTATTATTTATGCATCGTTAATTGCTATTCGACAAGATGATATTAAGCGATTAGTAGCCTATTCTTCTATTGCACATATTGGTTTAATGTGTGCAGCAATTTTCGCTGAAAACAAAAGTGGTACACAAGGAGTGATGATACAGATGTTCAATCACGGTATCAATATTATTGGCTTGTGGATCATTGTAGAAATAATTGAAAAACGTTTTGGTACCCGTAAAATGTCTGAATTAGGGGGGCTGGCACAAAAAGCACCAGTGATGGCTATCTTCTTTGTAATAATTGCATTAGCCAATATTGCATTACCATTGACCAATGCATTTGCCGGTGAGTTTTTAATGTTCAATGGATTGCTCAATGCAAAATCGCAATACTATTTATGGTTCACCGTATTTGCCGGCCTGGGAATAATATTAGCAGCTGTCTATACTTTAAATATGATTCGAAAAGTATTTTATGGGGTTACTAATGAAGTAACAGAAGCAGCACAAGATTTAAAATTGAATGAGAAACTGGCACTCGGAATAATTGTAGCGTTGATTTTCTGGATAGGCGTGTATCCACAGGCAATACTAAATATTACTGACGGAATATCGCAGACCATAACTGAGCAGACGGATTTATCTGAACTGTTCAAAAAGAAATAAGAACTCAAGACATGAATGCATTAATCATATCGTCTGTATGAGGGGTAGTTATGATGTTCATCAGTTTTCTGTTGAACAAAAGAAGTACCGTTCGCAATATTGCCATTGGCGGTTTGCTGATATTGCTGATAATAAATATTCTGGAAATGAACGGGGTTGAATTTTTTAATGTCAACACCCGTGACATGATTGCTTTTGACCGTTTTGCGTTATTGTTCAATACAATTGCTATTTTCTCTACCTTACTTTATGTTTTACTCTCCGCAAAGGATATGGCGAAAGTAGGGGTGTACTTTGCAGATTACCTGGCACTGATCTTTTTTA
>CAZXMP010000173.1:0-6690 GCA_964641575.1 uncultured Chitinophaga sp.
CGCCGTACATCGACCACGTCTCTATTGTGACCGACGATGCGGAGCACGCTGTGGCCTTCTTTGGCGAATATATGGGGTTGCGGCCCAAACCGGGCACAATCGAAGAGGCGGGAGCGAAAATTGTCCTTGTGGACGCCAATGGCGCGGATGACACCGACCTATGGCTCAGGCTGGTGGAGCCCACATCTGGCAGTCGCGCAGCCAGAATGCTCGAAGCGCGGGGCCCGGGCCACATTATGGAACTTGGCGTTGTTGTCGACGACATTGCCGCATTCCAGCTACGCGTAGCGGCGCTGGGAATCACTCTTGTGAACGCACGCGGGGAACCGTTTGAAGCGGCAGATGTCATTGTGCAAGAGGCCTATTTTCGCCCGGAAGAGAGCTGCGGCATCCCAATTCGCTTGGTCGCCGCATCGACGTCGCGCGCACAATAAGGCTGCATCCGACGGACGATATTTGGGTCAAGTTCCGCTAACTAAGCTGCCATTATCGGTGATCTTCGAGCACAGCAAAACTTACCGTTCATTCAAAATAGCGCTGAGCCACTGGTTTGTTTCACGTCGATCATCACAAGTCGCGTCAATTCCTTCGAACCCGAAGTACCAAACTTACTATTGGCCGGTCCATAGCGAGAATTCATCAATTCCAAGCGTGCGATGAAACTCTATTCCTATCAGATTGCTGGCCTGCCATTTGACGCTACCAGTTACCGGTCGCAGATCGTTGTGGTTGATCTGCACACGGGTATCGATTGGCAGATATTTATCGAACTGCAATTTGGCGCCGCGCTGCGATATATCGCAAATTCTCGCGTCAACCAGATAGGTACCCGTCCGCATTAATATTGGAAGGTCTATGACAATGCGCGGTGACCGAGGCCGAAATTTGCGCGGGCCATCGACAGTTCTAGCCAGCATCTGCTCGACTGAGATCCAGCTAAAGAAGCGGATGCCGAAAGAATTGCCGTCCTGCCAGACCACTTCGCCTTCGATCCTGTCCCCATCAGCCAGCGACACCGCGACATGCTCGCCATTCTCAAAGCCCAGCCGGCTTTCGATGCGCATGCCGCCTTCAGAAATGTTGCGAACAATGGCTAGGCCTTCGACATCGTGAATCCGGCTAGACAGCCTCGCTGCCCGAAAGATGGTCCGGTGGCGAGGTTGGGAACGGCGATCTTGTTCGTCATCCTTGCCGGGTTTACATTCGCTCGAGGCAACAGGAGCGCCGAATGTTGCGACAGCATCGGAAAGGTTGCCCAGCTCGCTGTTCGGATTGCCGCTGAAAGCGCGGGAGATAAAATCACGCAACATCTTTACTCCATTCTCATTCTGTAACGCAGGACAAAGTTCGAGATTAGCGGTGGAAGCGGCAACAATCGGGGCCGCAATCGAAACCTGACGTGAGTGATGGTTGGATCAAAACCTTGCGGATCGGGAACAGGCTGATAGCCAAAATTGGCACCACCATCGTTCGAAAACTCGACACAGTCAGACATATTTGAAAGAGACGCGAAACTGCATTCAAATCCGCTGCCCGTGTTGTCGGCCTCATAGACAAACGGTCCGCTTCCAGTTCCATCCAAATCTCCGACGAAAAGACTCAGCTGGTCGGGAATCGGGTTGGCAATCATAAAACTGTCGTCTTCAAGAAGCGGGACGGAAACATTTGCTACCGCGACTTCATATTCAATTATTGCCGAAGGTAATGACTTTGGGTTGAAGCTGCTGACCCCATCAGACACCACATGGCTCGATACATTGACTGTCGGTGTCAGTAGCTGGCTTGCATAGGCAGGGGCTGCAATCGACACTGTTGTTGCCAATAGCGAGCCCCGGAGAATCAAAGATGTAGCTCTGTGCAATGCGCAGGTCATTGGAATTCCACAATCAGATAGGGCTGTGGGGCTTGAGAGGCTGGCATCAGGTTGCGGCGTTTCACCGGCAGGCGGTAGTCGCCGATCTGCGCTACGTCGGATGCAGATTGGTAAATGAGACTCCAGATGATCTTTGGAGCGTCGACTACGACGACTTGAACATCGATCTTCTGTAAGTATTTTATCTGCGCCGGCGCCTTATAAGGTGGGCTCTGCGCCGGCGCAGATGCAGAAGCTCGACCGCTTCCCATGGCGATGCCAAGGACCAGTACTAGCGTTGCCAGAAGATGACGTGCTTCCATGGTGAGAAGTGTGTCATCTGTGTGCTGCTAAAGTGAGTTTGATACCGTCACAAGTCAGTCCATCCCAGCATATTGTGCTTAGGCTTCGGCTGGCCACTAGATATAGCGATACCACGTAACGGCAGTTAATGCCCGTTAACCCGTGTTACTTCTGCGGAATCTCGAAATTCAACACCTGTGGCTGCAAGAACATCCTTGCGGACTAGGTAGCTAACCACCCGATTACGCAGTCTGTGCGAAATAAGTATCTGGCTCAGCATCTGATCCGGTGTGCGCTTCGCATCACCCGAAGCTTCTGCAAAGAGCAGCCAATTCTTCCGCGCAAGATCGGGTTTATCTAGCGCCGCAGTGATTAGCGTCTCGCACAGATAATGATAAGCTGGGCTATTTGAGGGGCCGACATTTCCGTCGGATGACAAAGAGAGCAATCGGTCAGTTCGGCCATCGCGAATACTGGCCAACACTAACGAGAGCCTGGCGAATGACTCACCAGGGGCTCGCAGAGCGAAGGCTCGATCAACTAGCGCTTCGGCCTCTGGGAGGCTACATTCGGAGGCGAAGTTGCCGAGTACGGCTAGAATCACTGGGTCATAGGGGTTTGACTGAACCGCGCTAAGAGTGTGCATATTGCCGGCTGCGCAATTGGCCAAAGCATATTGCAGGCGAGCCATAGCAAAATGCGCATAAGCTTCTGCCGGATAAGAAGCGATAGATTGTAGAGTAAGCGATTTGGCCTGTTCCAGGCGCTGTTGGCGATTCTGCGCCGAAGATGTTTCAAGCTTGAAAAAGCTGAGCAGGGCAAGGCGAACCGAGTTTAGCCTTTCATTCTGATAAGGCCGTTCCAGGCAGGCGAAAAGTGCTGGTCGAATTGCAGCATTCTGGGTTCTCAAATGTGTAAGGTAGCGAAGCAAGCAGCCATATTCGCCAACCGGCTTGCCCTCGCTGGCTTGCAACTCACGGCTTGCAACAATTCCAAATGGACTTGCCACTTGGGCAATGCTCGGACCCAGACTGGCGGATAGCGCTTGTCCCGGACCAATCTGAGTCGTTCCCGTCCAAATCAGCTCTGATGACCCTCCTTCAGTCAGGCGGAGATACAAGGTGCGTTGATCGTCGCGCATTTCACCGAGGCGCGCTTCCAGCCGATACTGTGCGGAGTCGTCCAGAGCTGCTGAACTGCGGCCGTCCGGCAATAGCACCCTTACCGCCCATGATTTGCCAATTCCATCAGCAAGTTTGGCGAAAATGTCTTCTGCGGCTGCAACTGAATTGTCGTCGTTCGACGACTCGACCATGTTAACCATAATAAAGGGCGCGTCATTGGCGAAGGTGGGGCGTTCCGCATCTTCCGTCGGCTGCTGAAGGCCAAACAGAACTAACAAAGATACACCGAGCAAGCCTATTATCGCGAACATCGTATTAGCCGCGTTGCTAATGAAAGCGCTCTTGCCTGTAGCGACAGGGTTGGAGATTTCGCACTCCTCCTCAGGCTTCAACGACGCAGATGCCATTTCTTCGCTGAAGGCCGGAGGCGGGGCGGTTCTGGCAGCAGACAGTGGACGAAACAATTCGGGATAAGCTGTTTCGAGTTGACCCATCCGGACTCGGTAGCTTCCCGCAATCATGTACAGGCAGAGTTCGTTTTGCGGTGTATGCTTGGCGTAAAAGGACTCTAGCAGCTTTCGCAGACGCATCGTCTGGACACGGGGATAGCTGTCTGTCTGGGGATCGAAATCAGCCTCCTTGCCGAGGCAATCCACCGCAACGGTATAGCTTTTGAGCTTGTCGCCATTCCCGTTTAAGGTTTCGAAAACAAGATAGGCCAGCAGCTTTGATAACGTTGGCGATTTCACGAAACTGCGGTCGCGCAGCACATGGTCCAGTTCGCTAAGCATTGCCGCTTCCAGACCCGGTCGGTGCTCACCTCGCTCTTCAGACGGAGGAAACTTCAATGGCCGCTCGCGATTCAATGTCGCCGCCGATAGGGTGAAGGTGGCATCTGGTGCAGATGGGATTGATCCTGGCTCATATACCCACTCCGCCCCGCGGGCGGTCGGACCGATGCGAAGGCGATATCATGGCATTGAGCGCAAAACTGAACGATCCGCTTCGGGAAACGATGATGTGGTCGTGAACAACAATGTCGACAGCGGCACAGGCATTCGAGATTTGCCTAGTAAGGAAGAGGTCATCGGTACTAGGCGCTGCATTGCCTTGCGGATGGTTGTGTACAAGGATCATTGCCGTCGCTGACAGCTCAATTGCAAGGCGTACAACCTCCCTTGGATAGGCGTGGACACGGTTGATCGTGCCCTCCCAAAGTAGGCGGTCATCGATGAGGCAATTGTCCGAGTCGAGGAAGAGAACCCGGAAGCACTCCCTTTCCAGACCGCACATATCAAATTGGAGATAGGTAAGCAGCGCCTCCGACGTCGAAATTATCTGTTCCTTGAACGCTTCTTGCCGCCAAGCCGTCGAAACGAGGTGCGCAAAGGATTCGAGATGTCCCCATACTTCCTTGGATATAACCTCCGACCGCCCCTTTCCGCTGCTGACAGAAACCAACAGGGCGCCGAGAGACTTGTAATGAACCAGCAACTGTTTTGCGACGTCGCCTGCCGCAGCGCCGGCGGGGCGTTTTAGCAGGTCGGTCAGATATTCTAGTTCCTGCGATCGTTCGGGTTCGACCGGGATCTGATTTCGAACAGAGTTGCCAGAAATAACACAACCAACTGCAGATAGGCCCAAAGCCCCTGAGTCACTCCGACTGCATATGCCTGCAGTTCTTGGCCGAAAACGCTCACTAACTGCGACATCAATGCAAGAATCTGAAACGATGCTACGGGTAATGGCCAAAGTTTTTTGCTCCGATAGGCAACCGTCAGTATGACGGCCGTGACAAGCAATTCATTGGCGATCATCGCAATGCTGGGTTCAAGCCAGGTTCCCGCCCGCGAAACATATATGAAGTATGTGTTCACCGAACCGAGAAATAGAGCGCCAAGCACTATGCGTTGTTCAGACCGCCCCTTCCAACATATGAAAAGGACGCAGGCAACCAAGAGAGCAGGGTAGATGTACCTGAGCATGCCTGCTCAGGTCGCTCACCCGGCTGCCTGCGTCAAGTCAGCCGACAACCTGCAGGTCGGGAGATGCTGTGCCGGTTTTGGGTTCGGCCAATTTCCACAGGTCGCCGGTCATCCGCGGCGTCAGTCCGATAGTATCCCGGACATCGGCCAACTCGGCATGGGCTTGAACAAGGGCAGCACGAGCCTGATGCAGCGCCACAAGAACTTCACCGCTAAGCGCAATGGCCTCTTGGCCAACGACGGGGGAAAGTTTAGCTGTTCGACGTGCGGTCGGTAGTGCCGAAGTGAGAGCTGCGGCGCAAATCAGCGTATCATCAAGCGCCTCTTCCAAGTCTTTCAGCGAAGCGGCAACGATTTTTGCAGCTGACAAACGTTCGTTAAGCATAAAGAGCCTCCTGCCGGAAAGCAGAGCTAACCGGACCAATCACAGAAGATGGCGGCCGTTAGATTATTCGGGAAATGCCTTCAGCAAGGCTGATCAACATTGCAAATACGATCACAGTGAAAATAGTGATTGCGGCAATGATGGCCGTTTTGGTTGCGTGCGATAGTTTTCCCGAGCGGCGTATATCTTCAAGAACCAAGGACCAAGGACGCTCGTTCGCGCCACCCGCTACGTCAGCACTATAGGCTGCTTGCGTCTGGCGCATCGACATTGCGTCGCTGTCATTTACCGGGTTCCATTCGCCAAATGACGCATCCAATTTGCGCGTCAGGTCGCTTTCGGACAGACCCGAAGAATCATATATGGTTTTACCATATGACGCAGGAGCCGTCGGATCCGGTGCGCCGCGCGCAGCGATGAGCATTCGCGCAGCCTCACTGCGGCTTGCTGCGCCAAGTATTGCCTGAGCTCTTTTTATACGCTGGTCGACGGTCACCGGCGATATACCAAGTTCGCGCGCTATTTCCTTGGACGTGCGTCGCAGGACGACAAGCTTCAACACGTCCAGTTGTGCAGCAGTCAACCGCTCGATTAGCAGTTGCAAATCCTCGCATTTGGAAGGAGTTTGCAGTGAATCGCCGCAAGCTAACGCAGAGTCTTGCAGTCCAAGATTCTCGGTCGTTATTTTCTGGTCCACAGTAAGAATCTATAGACGATTTTACATTTGAACAACCGTTTCCGCGTGATGTGAGCCGCGAGCACCACCAAGTGCTTAGGAATAGTAGGATTTCAAATTTTTGCGACGCTCGTTGCAGTTCTTGCTTCAAGTTTCTCGGCCTCGAGAACCAGCGAAGCGAGATGCTCTCGCGCTAAGGTTGATCTTGAGCTAAAATGACATTTCGAGCTTTTTCGCATTACTTGCTCTCACCGGAATACAGCATTCAGTTCGCCTCGGGCTGAAAGTTGCGGTTCCATCGTTGATGAACGAACGGCAGTTCGCCGGGATATGCTCACAATAGCGGACTTTCCGGACTGTCCAAC
>CAZXMP010000174.1:0-6618 GCA_964641575.1 uncultured Chitinophaga sp.
GGCTTGGAAATGATTTCATCGGAACTGAACATCTCGTTTTGGGGATGATCAGGGAAGGAGAGAACACTGCAATTAAAGTTTTAAAAAATCTTCATGTTGACCTCTACGAACTGCGAAAGGAGATTGAACTCGCAGTAAAAGATAAAACTGGTAAGAATATTGCCAATATAAATAGTCTGCCGCTTACCAAGCAGGCAGAAAAAGTGATCAGGGTAACTGTACTGGAAGCTAAAGCATTGAAAAGTGCTACAGTAGAAACAGAACACCTGATGCTTTCTATTCTAAAGAATAAGGAAAACATTGCTACACAAATCTTAAATCAATTTGACGTGGATTACGATCTTTTCAGACAAGAGTTGGGGATTGTAAAATCAAATGATCCCCGTGCCGAATTTCAGGATGAGAATGATGATGATTTTGATGAAGAGAAAAAATATTCTCAGCAGAAAGGCGGCGCTAAACAAGGTGCAACAAAAAGTAAGACACCTGTATTAGATAATTTCGGCAGGGATATTACTAAAATGGCCGAATTGGGTGCATTAGATCCAATCGTTGGCCGTGAATCAGAAATTGAAAGAGTTTCTCAAATTCTTTCCCGCCGTAAAAAGAATAACCCAATTTTAATTGGAGAGCCAGGTGTGGGTAAAACGGCCATCGTAGAAGGATTGGTATTACGTATCGTTCAACGAAAAGTTTCAAGAGTATTGTTTGATAAACGGGTTATCTCTTTGGATCTTGCTGCATTGGTAGCCGGTACTAAATACCGTGGCCAGTTCGAAGAAAGAATGAAAGCTATTATGAATGAGCTGGAGAAAAACCGTGATGTGATCCTATTCATTGATGAGCTTCATACAATAGTTGGTGCTGGTGGTGCCAGTGGATCTTTGGATGCAAGTAATATATTCAAACCAGCATTGGCAAGAGGAGAACTCCAATGTATTGGTGCTTCTACTTTAGATGAATACAGAATGTACATTGAAAAAGATGGTGCATTGGATCGTCGTTTTCAAAAAGTAATGGTAGAACCGCCAAGTGTGGATGATACAATTCAGATATTGAATAATATCAAATCTAAATACGAAGATTATCACAATGTGAATTATGACCAGGAAGCAATTGATGCCTGTGTAAAATTGAGTGATCGCTATGTTACCGACAGATTACTCCCTGACAAGGCAATTGATGTAATGGATGAAGTGGGTGCTAGAGTGCATCTGAAAAATATCAACGTTCCTCAAAACATAGTTGACCTGGAAGGAAAGATTGAAGATGTTAAGAATGAAAAAAATAAAGTAGTCAAAAGTCAGAAGTTTGAAGAAGCAGCTTCACTAAGAGATACAGAAAAACGGTTGCAGGAAGATCTAGAGAAAGCCAAAAACGAATGGGAAGAGGAAAGCAAGCATAAGCGTTTCCCGATTGGCGAAGAAGATATTGCTGAAGTAGTGAGTATGATGACTGGTATTCCTGTTAAGCGAATGGTGCAGGCAGAAACGGAGAAGTTGAGGAGAATGGCCGATGATATGCAGGGAATGGTTGTTGGACAGAATGATGCAATCCTAAAAGTAGTAAAAGCAATTCAACGGAATAGAGTAGGATTAAAAGATCCGAAAAAACCGATTGGCTCATTTATATTTCTTGGCCCGACAGGAGTTGGTAAAACAGAGTTGGCGAGATCACTGGCCCGGTATATGTTCGACTCGGAAGATGCTCTCATACGTATTGATATGAGTGAGTATATGGAGAAATTTACGGTCAGCCGTTTAGTAGGTGCGCCTCCGGGCTATGTAGGATATGAAGAAGGTGGACAGCTTACAGAAAAAGTTCGTCGCAAACCATACAGTGTAATTCTGCTGGATGAAATTGAAAAAGCTCATCCGGATATTTATAACATTTTATTGCAGGTGTTAGATGATGGTCAGTTGACAGACGGACTTGGCCGAAAGGTTGATTTTAAGAACAGTTTAATTATTATGACCTCCAATATTGGAGCTCGTCAATTGAAAGACTTTGGTGACGGGGTTGGTTTTGCAACACAAGCCCGTACAGATAATCAGGAAGAAAATAACAAGTTGGTTATTGAAAAAGCACTAAAACGTACTTTCTCTCCGGAGTTCTTGAATCGTATTGATGATGTGATAATTTTTAATAGTCTTACAAAAGACAACATCTTCAACATTATTGATATTTTGATGAAAGGTGTTACAAAAAGATTGTCAATACTAGGCTTTAGTCTTGAATTAACAGAAGCCGCAAAATCGTTCCTGGCTGATAAGGGGTATGACCAGCAATTTGGTGCCCGCCCATTGCACAGAGCTATTCAAAAATATCTGGAAGATCCACTTGCAGAAGAAATATTGAACCTGAATGTAAAAGCAGGCGATGTATTGGAAGCGGATGAGGATAAAGAAAATGGCAAACTTAAATTTTCTTTTAAAACACAAACAGAAGAAAAATCAAAAGCATAAAAGCTGAATAAAACAATTATGAACCCCGTCTCTTTAAACGAGATGGGGTTTTTTATTGGAGAATTGTTCGGATAGATTTCAAGTGTGCGATAGCAGTTGTATTTTTGTTCTGAATGGCAAAAAAGATTGTGATAACCATTGATGGTTGGTCCAGTTGCGGTAAAAGCACATTGGCTAAACAGCTTTCTCAAAAGCTAGGATATGTGTATGTTGATAGCGGAGCTATGTACCGGGCTATTACATTATATTTTCTGAGAAATAATATTGACTGGGCAGAAAAAAAAGAAGTAAAAGATGCGTTGAAAAGTATTAACCTGGAATTCGTCTTTAATCCCAATAGCAATAACAGTGAAATGCACCTGAATGGGGAAAATGTTGAGTATGTTATTCGAGACCTTGTGATTGCTGAAAAGGTGAGTGATGTGGCTGCTATTAAAGAAGTGAGGGAATTCGCAGTAGCGCAGCAACAAAAAATGGGAGCGAAAAAGGGAATAGTTATGGATGGAAGAGACATTGGCACAGTGGTTTTTCCTAAAGCGGAGCTTAAAATTTTTATGACGGCTGATAATGCCATAAGGGTGCAACGCCGTTTTAAAGAACTTTATGAAAAGAACCCCAATATAACTGTTGAAGAAGTAAAAGATAATTTGGAGTTGCGGGATTATATAGACAGTCATAGGGAAGTAAGTCCGCTAAGAAAAGCTAAAGATGCATTAGAATTAGATAATTCCAATCTTACAGAAAAAGAGCAATTTAACAAAGCCTTAAGTTGGATTAGAGAAAAAATTGGCGAATAAAAAAGGGATAGTTTTTGCTATACCCTTTTTTATAATGGAAACGATTTGTATGTTTTACTGTTTCTTCTTCACGTCAAGTAACTCAATTTCAAAAATAAGTGTAGAGCCTCCGGGAATTCCATTATAGTCGTAAGCTCCGTATGCAATATTATAAGGGATAAAAAATTTATATTTTGAGCCTACTGCCATTAATTGTAAACCCTCTGTCCATCCCGGAATCACCTGGCTCATACCATATTTTAGTGGCTCGCCTCGTCTGCTCGAAGCATCAAATTCTTCTCCATTAATATAGGTGCCTCTGTAATTAACAACGAAAGTGTCTACCGGGGTTGGCTTTATTCCTGTACCTTCTGTAATTACTTCGTATTGTAGCCCACTGGCCGTAGTTTTTACACCGGGCCTTAATTTATTCTGGGCCAAAAACTTTTGACCAGCCTCAATCGTTGGTTTTGATTTTTCAGATTGAATTTTAGCCATATAACTATTCATTACATTATTGCATGCCTGATCATCTAATAATGGCTTCTTGCCACCAAGAATGTCATTTACAGCTTTGGACACCATAGCGGTATTTAACTTAGTTATTCCTTGCTGTTTGTAAAAGTTAGCAACACTTACACCTGCAGCATAGCTAACAGAGTCATGCATATTTTTTAATATTGGTGCAGGGGCTTTTGCAACGGGTTTTGTAACAGGCTTTGTAACAGGCTTTGTAACAGGTTTAGTAGTACCTGTTTGTGCTTTTAATGCAATGGTAAAAAATAGTACGGCAAACGATAATAGTAACTTCATATAAAAATTTAAGTTGACAAAAATACAGGTTGAAAAGGACTTCGGCTGCATCAATCCTTTAATTTAGCCTTAAAATTTACGTTTTATGGATGGTTTTACTTTTCCGGTACAGGTAAGATGGTCAGATATGGACCCGAATTTTCACCTCCGTCATTCCGTTTATTACGACTGGGGAGCCATGTGCAGGGTTGCATATCTTGAGAAGGAAGGATTAAGCTGGAAACGTATGGTTGAGTTACAAATTGGCCCAATCATTTTCAGGGAAGAGTGTATTTTTAGAAAAGAAATAAGACCCGGTGACCCGGTAACTATTAATTTGAAATTATTAAAAGCCAAAAGAGATTTTTCCCGGTTCACTATTCAGCATGAGATCATGAAGAATCCGGAAACAGTATCAGCTATACTCACTGTTGATATTGCTTGGATGAATGGCGTTACAAGAAAGTTAGCGGTTTTGCCACAAGAAGAAATTGATAAGTTTAAAGCCGGTCCGTTTGCAGAAAATTTTGAGTGGGTTGATTAGCCAGCAAGCTCAGTACTAAAGCGAATCACCTTTGCCGGAAATCTCGCAGCATACCCATGAATAAGATTACGGATAAAACTATTCTCTTTATACGAAGTAAGGTAGTCTTTTAGTGAATCAGGATTTGTTATTTGTGCATCAGCCGGTATATAGCCCATGCCATAAAATATACCTTCGCAAACTAATATGCAGGACTGATCTTCTCCGTTCAATCCCTTATCAACAATAGCAAAAGTTGGTTGGGTGCGGAGAAATTCACAAGCTTGTCGCACCCTCTCATTATAAATTTCAGGTCTTTCTTTTTGTTCACAGGCAGCATTGCAATAGCCTTCATTAATACCGCTACACTTGCCCGGATCTTTTTGCATGAAGCATAATTTGGGGCAGAGATTGAAGTCTTTTATTAATTTTCTGATGATTGCATGCCCATCTACAAGGTAATGAAAGGTATGTACAGGGTGTAATCGCTTCCTGTTTTTATCGATGGCGAGGCGCAGGTAACCGTTTTGATCTTCATACAAAAAAATACCGTACACATCTTCCCATCTCTTTTGCGAAGAGTTGAAAACGGGCCATCTTTTTTTTATTTCTGTTGATTCTAATATACAGGCCATTAATTCTGTGCCGCAAGATTGGTAACTGATGGCATGAATATGTTTGAGGAAATTTTGTTTTTGTCTGCTATCAGAATTGTTACTGAAATGACTATTGACACGGTAGCGGATATTATTCGCTTTCCCAACATAAACTACTTTGCCTTTTTCATTATGAAAAAAATAAACTCCCGGTGTATAAGGTAATTGTTCAAAATGTTCTTTTGGAACATTTGGAGGTAAGGTTGATTCTTTGGAGTTCTTTATTAAGCTTTTCTGAATATGTTGTTCTTTGTCATTTTGTAATAACAAAAGAAATACTTCAACCGTTGCAGCTGTATCTCCACCGGCCCGGTGCCTGTCGCTTATACGAATGTCCAACGACTGGCAGAGATTGCCGAGGCTATAGGATGGAAAACCGGGAAAGATTTTACGGCTTAATCTAACCGTACAAAGTTTCTTACTATCAAGATTAAATCCAGCTTCTTTTAAGTGTGCATTGATAAAAGAGTAATCAAAGTTCACATTGTGGGCAACAAATATTTTGCCATTAAGGTGATTGTATATTTCCTCAGCTACATCAGCAAACAAAGGTGCTTTTGTTACCATGGCATCAGTAATACCCGTCATGCTTTGTATGTAATAAGGAATAGGTTGTTCCGGGTTGATCAACGTTTCAAATTTCTGCACAACCTTTTCGCCATCAAAAACATGAATGGATATCTCTGTTATGCCGTTGGCCGCAGCATAACTTCCGGTAGTTTCTATATCAACGATTGCATACATAAAAGGAACAGCTAATTTCGTTAAAAATTGGCGGATGACAGAAGAGAAATTTTTGATGCTACATAACCGGCTCACAAAAGTGTGGCGGCATATCAGCAAGCAGGCAAAGCGGCAGGGGATAAGCTGTTACCGGGTGTATGATCATGACCTGCCAGAGTTTCCTTTTTGTATTGAATTGTATGGCGATAAATTATATGTGGCAGAATATAAACGCCGGCATGGAATGACGGAGGAAGAACATGACAACTGGATGGAAAAAAGCCTGGCCATTATTTCTGAAATTACGGGGATTGAAAAGGAAAATATATTTTTAAAACTCCGGCAACGAAAGCCGGGCCGCCTGGGGCAATACCAGAAATATGATGAAGTGCAACATGAGTTTGTGGTGGAAGAAAATGGCTTGAAATTTTTGGTGAACCTTAGTGATTATTTAGATACGGGATTGTTTCTTGATCATCGAATCACCAGGCAAATGGTGAGGGAACAGAGTGATGGTAAAAAAGTACTGAATCTTTTTGCGTATACAGGATCGTTTTCGGTGTATGCTGCTGCTGGGGGAGCAGATGAAGTGGTAACAGTGGATTTATCCAAAACTTACCTGGGATGGGCTGAGCGAAATTTAAAACTGAATGATTATGTGGATGAAGTAAAGTACCAATTTA
>CAZXMP010000175.1:0-6518 GCA_964641575.1 uncultured Chitinophaga sp.
TAGCATACGGGTCTCCAAAACCTTTGATCTGGGTTCGAATCCTAGTGCCCGTGCTGATTAAGTTTGAAGTTTTATAAACAACAAACTGTAATGGCTGAACAATAAACCTTGAATTTTATGATCAAGATTGCTAATTATTTTAAGGAGTCTTATAAAGAGCTGACAGAGAAAGTAACCTGGCCTACCTGGCCTCAGTTACAGCAATCAACTATGATTGTTCTGGCTGCTACCATTGTAATCACCTTTGTGGTGCTTGGAATGGATACCGCCATCGGTAATGCATTGAAGCTTTTTTATAATCAACTTTACTAAGAGGTCATGGAAGCAACAACGAATACTACAAGTACTGAAAACACCCAGCAGCAGGATACCAAATGGTTTGTGCTACGGGTAGTTAGCGGTAAAGAAAAAAAGGTAAAAGAGTATCTCGATAAAGAGGTGTCCCGTGGTGGTTGGACGCAGGTAAAACAGGTTTTCTTACCTGTTGAAAAAGTGTACAAGGTTGCGAATGGCAAAAAGGTAATGCGGGAAAGAAACTATTATCCCGGTTACGTAATGATCGAAATTGCAGATGGCAAATTAAACGACGACTTAAGAGATATCATTAAAAATACCACTAACGTAATTCATTTCTTAGGCAAAGAAAATCCCATAGCACTTCGTAAAGCCGAAGTAAATAAGATGCTGGGTAAAATGGATGAAATGGCAGAAGCTGGTGGATTGAGTATGAGTGAGCCTTTCATAGTAGGTGAAACAATTAAGATCATTGAAGGTGCATTTAACGACTTCAACGGAATTATTGAAGAAGTAAATGACGAGAAGAAAAAATTAAAAGTGTCGGTTAAGATATTTGGCCGTTCTCAGCCTGTGGAATTGACGTATATGCAGGTGGAAAAAGTAAGCTAATTAGACATTTAAAATATTGTAAGCCAGCACCGTAAAGGAGCTGGCTTTTTATTTTTGATTACCTTATGATATTTTCTAATTATTCCCTTAACTTTGCAGCCCCAATTAGTTCTTTTGAAACTCCCTGTTAAAGCAGGGAATGAGGAATTTGGGAGACTAAGTAGTCAAAAACGAAAGGTCGCTATAACCAAAAAAGATAAAAAAATGGCAAAAGAAATCGGCGGCTATGTAAAGCTGCAGTGTAAAGGTGGCCAGGCTAACCCCGCACCTCCAATCGGTCCTGCTTTGGGTTCCAAGGGTATTAATATCATGGAATTCTGCAAACAGTTCAACGCAAGAACGCAGGATAAACAAGGGAAAGTAATCCCTGTATTAATCACAGTTTATACGGACAAGAGTTTTGATTTCGTTTTAAAAACTCCACCCGCAGCTATTCAGTTGATGGAAGCTGCTAAAATTCAAAAGGGTTCCAAAGAAAGCAACCGTGCAAAAGTTGGTAAAGTAAATTGGGATCAGGTAAAGGCAATTGCTGAAGACAAAATGCCTGACTTGAACTGCTTTACAATTGAAAGTGCCATGAAAATGGTAGCGGGTACTGCACGCAGCATGGGACTTAACGTAGAAGGAAAAGCCCCTTGGGAAAACTAATTAAAGAACCCTTAAACGAATTAAAATGGCATTCATTAGTAAAAAAAGAAAAGTTGTAAATCCGAAAGTGGATGGCAACAAAGCATATACATTAAAAGAAGCATCTGCATTGGTAAAAAGTATTACCACTTGCAAATTTGATGCATCTGTAGATCTTCACATCCGTTTGGGTGTTGATCCTAAAAAAGCAGACCAGGCTATCCGTGGTACTGTATCTCTTCCTCATGGAACTGGTAAAACAAAAACGGTATTGGTTCTTTGCCCTCCTGATAAAGAAGCCGAAGCAAAAGCAGCAGGTGCTGACTATGTTGGCCTTGATGAGTATGTAACAAAGATCGAAGGCGGTTGGGTAGATGTTGATGTTATCATCGCTACTCCATCTGTAATGCCTAAGATTGGTAAATTAGGTAAAGTGTTAGGTCCTCGTAACTTAATGCCGAATCCTAAAACTGGAACTGTTACTAACGATGTAGCAAATGCTATCAACGATGTAAAAGGCGGTAAAATCGCTTTCAAAGTTGATAAAGTAGGTATCATCCATGCTTCAATTGGTCGTGTAAGCTTTACACCGGAAAAAATTGCTGAGAACAGCCTTGAGCTGATCAATGCAATTTTGAAAGCAAAACCATCTTCTTCTAAAGGAACTTATGTAAGAGGAGTTAGTATGGCCAGCTCAATGAGCCCTGGTATTACTATTGATGCAAAAGCATTTGTTCATTAAGCTGAACTTTAGAAGAAACAATTAAAACGAACAGTCAAAACTTTATAAAATGACTAAAGATCAAAAAAATGAAGTGATTGAATTGCTGAAAGGCAAATTCTCTCAATATAACAACTTCTATGTGGCAGATACAGAATCTCTGTCAGTAGCACAAGTTGGCAAATTACGCCGTGCTTGTTTTAGCAAAGACGTAGAAATGAAAGTGGCTAAGAACACTCTCATTAAGAAAGCATTGGAATCATTAGACAGTGAAAAATATGCAGGCGTTTACGACTCATTGCATAAAGTAACAGCGTTGATGTTTTCTGAAAATCCTAAAGATCCTGCGTTGATCATTAGTTCTTTCCGCAAAGAAAGCAACGGTGAAAAACCAGTATTGAAAGCAGCCTTTATCAATGGAGATATTTACACTGGCGATAATCAATTGAAAGCACTTACTCAGATCAAAACTAAGAATGAGCTTATCGGTGAAGTTATCGGCTTATTGCAATCTCCTGCGAAGAGAGTATTGGCAGCTTTACTGCATCATCATGAGCAGAAAGCTGGTGGTGCTGAGGTAGTGGCTGAAGCAGTAGCAGAATAATTAGCCAATGTGCTAATTTGCTAATTGAAGGAATATTTTGTTTCATCAGCATATTAGCTAATCAGCACATTAGTAAATTATAAAAGAGGTAATTTTTTTAATCACTCCGCCGGAGTCAAAAACAATGAAGGCGGAAAAAATTCAAACAAAATGGCAGACGTAAAAGCATTAGCAGAAGGCCTGGTGGCCTTAACAGTAAAAGAAGTACAGGAATTAGCTGACTTCTTAAAATCAGAATATGGTATCGAACCAGCAGCAGCAGCAGTAGTTGTAGCAGCAGGCGGTGGAGAAGGTGCAGCAGCAGCAGAAGAAAAAACTGCATTTGATGTAATATTGAAAAGCGGTGGTGCTTCTAAATTAGGCGTAGTTAAAATCGTAAAAGATTTAACTGGCTTAGGTTTGAAGGAAGCTAAAGACTTAGTTGATGGTGCTCCAAAGCCTATCAAAGAAGGTGTATCTAAAGCAGAAGCTGAAGATATCGCAGCTAAATTGAAAGAAGCTGGTGCGGATGTTGAGATTGCTTAATTTCTGATTACTGTATAAATTTTAAAACCCTTTGCTTTTTTGCAGAGGGTTTTTATTGCACTGATAGATAGGTTGAAATTTTAGTGTAAACCTCATCGGTCACTGCCATTATTTTTTTTACATCCTCCACTTTCGTAAAAAGTCCATGTTGATTTCGATAAGCAACAATAGGATTTGCTAAACTGTATTTTATATAAGGGTGTGCTTTCAACTCATCAACAGTCGCGGTATTTATATTGATTTTTTTCACAGAGGTATTGTCTAATCTCAGGTATTGTTTTATTTTTTGAAAAGTAGAATCTGGTAATCCAAAAGTTTCTCCTACCTGGTTGATTGAATAAAAACCACCGAGCTTATCTCTGAAATTAATTATCCGGGCTGCCAGCTTACTGCCAATACCGGGCAATGCAATAAATGCAGTAGTGTCAGCAGTATTAACATCAACAACTGTATAGAGGGGTGCATAGGTTTTTGGAAGGGTATTTCCCGGAGAGGTATTCTCAGCATAAGTCTTATTATCACTGATCCCTTCGATTTTTATATAAGGAGCTATTCGTTCATACTCATTGGGAAAAAGACCATAAATTCTTTGTACATCTTCGGGCTTTCTGAATTTGCCGCCTTTGTTTAAGTAATTTAAAATAGTACCGATTGTCTTTTCCCTTAGACCCAACTTTTTCCAGCCTTCAGCAGAAATAGTATTGGGGTCGAAATAAAATAATTCCCCTTTCGGCTCTCCGTAATACTTGTTTTTGGTCCTGTCGTATTGGTAGTAGTTGCTGTTATTATCATCAGTATATTGGCCAGTTTGCTGATAATTATTAGTGGTATCAGTAGTTTCTAGCTTTTTCATAGCAGTTATCCAACTGGTATCAGCATTCGTAGTTTTTGCATGTGAATTCCTGATAAATGCTTTTGGTAAAAAGAAGATACTTGTAATGAGAAGAACAACAACAATAACTCCAACTCTTTCCTTTTTTGTGAGGGTGAAATAATCGCTTATTAATTCTTTCCAGGTCATGTAAAATTTTGCTTCAAAATACAGCAATCAGGCGGTCTCAAAAATGGCCTATTAGTGGTATTTTGGCCGGGTTATTGTTGGCAAATTTTTCTTGTTTAAGAAGTATAAATCCCTACCTTTGCCATCCTTTATTTTGGCCAAATATATTTTGACATCCCAAATCATGCGCAAGTAGTTGACTTTCACTGGTTTTCATTTTTTAAAAATGATAGCCTGTGAGTGATTTGTTATGTCTTGAACGTTGTAAAACCGGTTTTCGCATATGTCTTCAACTAAAGTGAACTCAAGAGTGGATTTTGGTAAGATTAAGCACCTCGCTGATGCTCCCGATCTACTCGAAGTGCAAATTCAGTCGTTTAAAGAGTTTTTCCAATTAGAAACCACACCCGACAAACGTAACATTGAAGGTTTGTTTCGTGTGTTTAAAGAAAATTTTCCGATCACAGATACCCGGAACATTTTCGTATTGGAATTCCTAGACTATTTTATAGATCCGCCCCGCTACACTATCGAAGAGTGTATGGAACGTGGATTGACTTATGCTGTTCCTCTTAAAGCCAAACTTCGTTTGAGCTGTAATGATGAGGAGCATGTGGACTTCCAAACAATTGTGCAAGACGTATTCCTGGGTAACATCCCTTACATGACTCCCCGTGGTACTTTCGTTATCAACGGAGCTGAAAGGGTAGTAGTATCACAGTTGCACCGTTCACCTGGTGTATTCTTTGGTCAGTCTGTTCACCCTAACGGTACAAAAATTTACTCTGCAAGAGTTATTCCTTTCAAAGGTGCCTGGATGGAGTTTGCTACAGACATCAATAATGTGATGTATGCATATATTGACCGTAAGAAGAAATTCCCGGTTACTACTTTACTTCGTTCTATTGGTTACGAAACAGACAAGGATATTCTTGAGCTGTTCGGTATGGCGGATGAAGTAAAAACAGATAAAAAATCTTTACAAAAATATATCGGCAAAAGATTAGCTGCCCGTGTTCTTAGAACTTGGGTAGAGGATTTTGTGGATGAAGATACCGGCGAGGTTGTTTCTATCGAAAGAAACGAGATCGTTATGGAAAGAGATACGGTGTTGGACGAAGAAGGTATCGATACTATTTCTGAAATGGATGTGAAGAGCATATTTATACAGAGAGAAGATGTTGGAGGTGATTATGCGATCATATACAACACGTTAAATAAAGATACTTCTAACAGTGAGCTGGAAGCGGTTCAGTTTATTTATCGCCAGCTTCGTGGAGCTGATGCGCCGGATAACGAAACTGCCCGTGGTATCATCGACAAATTATTCTTCAGTGATAAACGTTATGACTTAGGCGAAGTTGGTCGTTACAAGATTAACCGTAAGTTGAATGTTGATTTGCCATTGCAGAAGAAAACGTTGACGAAAGAAGACATTATTTTGATCATCAAATATCTTGTTCGCTTAACCAATGGTAAAGCAGAGATCGATGATATTGATCACTTGAGCAATCGTCGTGTACGTACTGTGGGTGAACAATTATATGCACAGTTCGGTGTGGGTCTTGCCCGTATGGCAAGAACGATCCGTGAGAGAATGAATGTTAGAGATAACGAGGTATTTACTCCGGTGGATTTGATCAATGCAAGAACTCTTTCTTCTGTTATCAATTCATTCTTTGGAACATCTCAGTTATCGCAGTTCCTGGATCAAACGAATCCATTGTCAGAGATTACACACAAACGTCGTATCTCGGCACTCGGGCCAGGAGGTTTGAGTCGTGAAAGAGCTGGTTTCGAGGTTCGTGACGTACACTATTCTCACTATGGTCGTCTTTGTACTATTGAAACGCCGGAAGGTCCAAACATTGGTCTGATCTCTACTTTGTGCGTTCATGCTAAAGTAAATGATATGGGCTTTATTGAAACACCTTACCGTAAAGTTGATGATGGTAAAGTGAACATGAAAACATTGACTTTCCTGAGTGCTGAAGAAGAAGATACTGCAAAGATTGCACAGGTAAATATTGCTGTTGATGAGAAAGGACACATCATTGAAGATAAAGTGCGTTCAAGAGAGAGCGGAGATTTTCCGATTCTTGAAAAAGCAGAAGTAGAATATATGGACGTTGCAC
>CAZXMP010000176.1:0-5544 GCA_964641575.1 uncultured Chitinophaga sp.
ATTTGAAATAAAAATTAAACTGCATCCACATCTGCCACAATCGTTACACTTCTGAAACTTTTGTTTTGATGAAGAATTGCCACTTGTTCCAATAGATCCTTTTTACACTGATTAATGGTTTTACCATCCCTTGGCAGCTTGATCAGCAATTCCATTAAGAATTGGTTTCGTATGCGGCCAACAACAGGTTCTGCCGGGCCTACCAAATAAGGTCCATATTTACTTTTCAATGCATCCGTATAAGTATGCGCAGCCCTTTCCACTACTTCTTTAATCTTATGTTTGAAAGTGAGATGAATAATCCTTGAGAATGGCGGATAAGAAAACTCTTTCCGTTTTTTTAATTCCTCAGCAAACATCGATTTGTAATCGTGTTGCTGAACAACCTGCAATAATGGATGCTGGGGTTGTGATGTTTGTACCAACACTTTTCCGGTTTCTTCTTTTCGTCCGGCACGACCACTTACCTGTTCTATTAATTGAAAAGCCCTTTCATTTACTCTGAAATCAGCAAAATGTAAAAGTCCGTCCGCATCAAGTATTCCAACCAAATCAACATTATCAAAATCCAAACCTTTAACTACCATTTGTGTGCCTACCAATATATCAATTCGCTTTTGTTCAAATTGTTGAATCAATACATCATGGGCATTCTTCCCTTTCACGGTATCAATATCCATTCTTGCCACTTTTGCTTCGGGGAAAGTTTCCTGTAATTGTTCTTCAATTTTTTCGGTACCAAAATTACGTTGCAAAAATTTATCGCTGCCACAGGCTGCACAAGTATGTACAGGCGGATAGGTAGTACCGCAATAATGACAAACTAACTTATTACTCAGTTTATGAAATGTCAACGATACATCACAATATTTGCATTGCGGGATCCAGCTGCAAACACTGCAAATCTGGTAAGGTGAATAGCCTCTCCTGTTTTGAAATAAAATAATTTGCCGGTTTCTCGCTATAACTTCATTTACTGCTTCTACTAATTGAGGTGATAACATTATTTTCGACTTATCTTTTTGCATGATCTTTCGCAAGTCGATCATTTCAATTGGCGGTAGTTTTAAATCTCCGTACCGTTGCATCAATTCTACTAACCCATATTTACCTGATGTGGCATTGTAATAACTTTCTACCGAAGGTGTGCCACTACCAAGTAATGTTTTGGCATTGAACAACGATGCAAAATAAATTGCAGCATCCCTCCCATTGTATCTTGGTGCCGGCTCTTGCTGTTTAAACGATGAATCATGTTCTTCATCACATATTATCAATCCTAGATTTTGATACGGAAGAAACACAGACGACCTTGCTCCCAGTATCACTCTTAATTCTCCATTCTTGACTTTGTTCCATATCTCCACTCTCTCATTTTGAGAAAATTTCGAGTGATAAATGCCAATATATCCTCCGAAATGCTTTTGTAAACGTCGGATTACTTGTGAAGTAAGAGCAATCTCCGGCAGCATATATAAAACCTGTTTGCCTTGCTTGATGTGTTCTTCAATTAGCCTAATATAGATATTCGTTTTACCGCTGGAAGTAACACCGTGTAATAAACAAACTGCCTTAGTTTGAAGTTGTTCTTTTACTTCTGTAAATGCTTTTTGCTGTGCTTCGCTTAATTCAAAATCGATCTGTACATTCTTAGGCAAATATTTTATTCTATCGATAATTCTCTTCTCTATCCAAAGAATTTTTTTTTCTACCAATCCTTTTAATTGTGCTTCAGATGCACCTGATTTTTTTAGCAGGGAAGACTTTACTACCTCGCCTTCTGTTTTAATTAAATGCAGGTAACTGAGCAATAACTCCATTTGCTTCGGAGCTTTTGTCCAGTTGTTGAGCAGATCTGATAATTTTTCCTCACTGTCATACTCGGGATTCAGTAATACATAAGATTCCTTTTTTGGTGTATAGGTTTGCTTTAGTGATTCCCACACATAACAAACTTTCTTTTGAATAAGCCGGTTGATGACAGGATAAACATGAGAAGAATCCAAAACTAGCTGGACTTCGGTAAGTGTCAGCTCTTTTTTTATCAGCAATGCCTCTGCAATGATATACTCATCATGGTCTAGTGCAGAAAACTCATCCCCGTATTCTTCATTGCACACTAATATTGTTTCGCTGGATAATTTAAAATGGGCAGGTAATGCTGCAGCCATCACTTCACCTTCGCTGCACATATAGTAAGCGGCTATCCATTCCCACAGTTTGAGCTGCTCTTCAAATATTACTGGTTCGGTATCCAGTACATTTAGAATATCTTTTGTTTCAAAAAATTCCGGCTTGTCGTTGTGCAATTGCTTTACGATGCCTGCATATTTTTTACTCTTTCCTAAATTCACTTCCACTCGACAACCGGGTTTTACTGCTTCCAGTAAATGGGCAGGCACAGACCAAGTGTAGTTTTTGGGTAAAGCGGCGGGTATGATAACTTCAGCGTACAATACAAAGGGAATTTTCAATAATCAATGCGCAATTTTCACTGTTCAAGTTAACTCTAAAAAAGTTTTGAGCCCCGGAGACACCAAGACACAGAGAATTGTACTATTAAAAGCCTTGTACCTCCGCGTCTCTGTGCCTTTGTGTTTCAAACAAAAATCTCATTCATCAGGCTTTCCTCCAGGCTCCATTATACTCCATTAATTTTTCTTTCATAGTATTATAGATTTCCTGCTTTAGCTTTTCCAAATCAGCAGCAACATATCTAGTTACTGATATTTCATCCAGATACAGAATCCTGCTTTGGCCGGGTGTCATCCGAAATAAACTTTCATATGGCATGCGGCGATAGGCATCTAAAAACAAAACCGGTTTAATGGGTGTTTGTGTTTCGATGGCCAACCGAAAAGCACCATCATAAAAATCTTTTAATGGTGTTGTTCCCATATTAAATGTTCCTTCCGGAAAAACTAATACAGAAATTCCTTTTTTAATTAACGATTTTAATACTAATACACTTTTTGCCCGGTTAGTAGGACTGCTGCGATCAACGGTTACAATAGCATTCCTATAAATAAATCCAAAGACAGGCACTTTACTCATCTCTACTTTTCCTAATGGGCGGATGGGTTGGCGATAGGCTTTAGGGATCATTGCTGAGTCCAGGTAAGAAATATGATTGGTAACAAAAATATAGGCCTTCTTTTTATCATGCGGGGCTTCGTATATTTTTTTATGCCAGATAAAAATTAGGAAGAACCAAATATCAGCCCATAACATACACAATCGCATTACCATGTTGTCGCCTTTTAATCGTCCAAAGAAACTGGCGATGATAACGAATGGGAATATGAGCAGCATGACTGCAACAAAGGTGATGAAGGCGTAGAGGCTGTATATGGCTTTTAGGAATTTCAAATGTGAATAGTGAATGGTGAATAGTGAATGGTGAATAGCGAATCAAACGTACAAGAGTGATTATTCTTTCCATTCCCCAAAAGGAAAGAATAACAGAACAAGTTCGCAACGAAAGTTGATAGTAGTGCTATAGCTGGGTTACTCATTTTTTATTTTTGTATTTATTATCATCACCCGGGCAACTGCATTGAAAATCTGTTTCCAAATCTATAACTGTAACCACGGTTGTTGATTCGTTGCATTGCGCATAAACAATTCTAACCCGTTGATCATCTTTGGTAACACCTTCTACTGCATAACGGGGGCAACGGGCATTTTGCAAATCGCTTTTATTATAATTTATTTTTCCATCCTGCATAATCTCTTCTACTTCGGCCTGCGAAATTTTGCGACACTGCATTCGGCATTTTGCATGATTGCTGTATTCGAGATAAGATATGCGACGGTCGAAGCCTCTGTCACGGTCAGTTTTGTTGCTGGCCGGATCTTTGGGTTTTGTAGTAGTGGTTTTGGGCTTTGGGGTAGGCTCATCATTTTTCCGCAATTGATTGATCACAATAACAGCTATCAGCAGCACTGCAATGAGGATATATGGAGCCCATTTCTTATTCAAAGTCAAACATTTGCATAAAAATACCTGAATTTAAAAAATCAGCGAAATCAAACTTAATCCTCCTACCAGTGGTTTATCTTTGCCGCCTTATGGCGGAATCGAAAACAGTAGCTTTTCACACCCTTGGTTGTAAACTGAATTTTTCAGAAACATCTTCCCTTTCCCGTTTGCTGGAGAATGAAGGGTTTGAAAAAAAGGAGTTTGATGATGTTGCCGATGTGTATGTGATCAACACTTGCTCGGTTACCGACAATGCCGATAAAGAATGTCGCCAGATCGTTCGCCGCATACAACGAAAAGCACCGGAAAGTTTGGTAGTTATTACGGGTTGCTATGCACAATTAAAACCTAAAGAAATTTCCGAAATACCTGGTGTAAATTTGGTTTTAGGTGCTGCAGAGAAATTCAACATCGCCCAGCATATCCGTGAATTAGCCAAAGGCGATTCTGCGAAAATTTGCAGTTGTGATATTGAAGACGTATCGGGTTTTCATTCGTCCTGGTCGGTAAATGACCGTACTAGAACTTTTTTGAAAGTACAGGATGGATGCGATTATAATTGTTCATTCTGCACCATTCCGATGGCAAGAGGAAAAAGCAGAAGTGATAGTATAGAAAATGTGGTGACGCAAGCGACTGAATTAGCCAGGAATGGTGTAAAGGAAATTGTACTGACAGGAATTAACCTCGGTGATTTTGGCAAAGGACCTGATGGAGCCGGAGAAACAATTGCCATCAGCAACCGGGACGAAAACTTCTTTGAGCTCGTTAAAGAATTAGACAAGGTAGAAGGCATTCAGCGTTATCGCATTTCATCCATTGAACCGAATTTATTGACGAATGAAATAATTGAATTTGTTGCCAACAGCGATAAATTTATGCCACATTTTCATATTCCCTTACAAAGTGGAAGTAATAAAATTTTAGGGGCAATGCGCCGGCGCTACAAGAGAGAATTGTATGCAGAAAGAGTAGCATTGATAAAAACATTGATGCCACATTGTGCTATTGGAGTTGATGTAATTGTTGGTTTTCCCGGAGAAACAGAAGAGGATTTTAAAGAAACATTTGACTTTTTGCATTCGCTGGATATTTCTTACCTGCATGTGTTTACTTATTCGGAAAGAGATAATACGCATGCCCTGACATTAGGACCTGTTGTTCCCATTAACATCCGTAACGAACGAAATAAAACCCTTCGCAATCTTTCTTACATGAAGATGCAATACTTTGCGGAACAACATGCCGGGCAAACCCGAAAAGTATTGTTTGAAAAGAATGGTAAGAATGAAATAATGGATGGCTATACGGATAATTATATTAAAATCTCTACACCATTTAGAAAGGAATGGGCGAATGAGATTGTGGAGTGGAAAATATAAGGAATGTTAGCTCAGTTGGTTTAGAGCATCACGTCGACAACGTGAGGGTCACTGGTTCGAGCCCAGTACGTTCCACAAACCTGTCTAATAACTTTCTTTTTACTCCCGGTGCAACTTTCCTACATTTAGATTGTCATTTAGTAGAGATGCTGAAATATCAGGTAACGATACAGTTTGAAA
>CAZXMP010000176.1:5554-6509 GCA_964641575.1 uncultured Chitinophaga sp.
TTTATGGACTTGGTGCCAGAACATCGTACGTATATCAACCTACTTATCAATAATACCACTATTGATCATTATGCAGTTAGCATGGAAACACAACGGTCCTGGATCACATTAAATGCTGCAAGTAAAAAAGATGTAGAAAAAATTTTAAAAAAATCCCCGCTGTTTAAATTCTGGACTTTTGAAATTGATGAGTTGTTTGTTTTAGATGGTCAACATTACAGATTACCTGAAGTCAATCCAAACTAAAAGTTCCCATTCATTTTTCACCATTGACCATTCACTTCTCTGCCCACTTCGGTTTCTTCTTTATCACTTTCTTATACACTGGACAAGTTTCGCTATGTGCCCCTGGCAAATAACCAGCACTCATTAAAAATTCGTTTACAATTTCACCGCCGGTAAAACGAAAAGTTTGTTTAAAGAGTTTTACCCATTCTTCCTTTGTTTTTGAATGATGTTTATCTAACCAATTTTTGAAAGAACCAGTTTCCTTTTGAATTATTTTAATTGCCTTTGCATTATGAATGGCGGCTTCAATTTTTAATCGATTGCGGATAATGCCGGCATCCTGCATCAACTTTTCTTTTTTCTTGTCGGTATAACGGGCTACTTTATCAATTTTAAAATCATCAAAGGCTTTGAAGAAGTTGTCTTTCTTTTTTAAGATCGTTTCCCAACTAAGGCCGGCCTGGTTTATTTCCAGCACTAATCTTGCAAACAAAAGGTTATCATCATCAATCGGGAAGCCATATTCCTTGTCGTGATAACCCCGGTGAACGGTGTCTTTTCCCTTATTTAAAACAAATTCACAATAAGTAGTTGCCATACAATCAATTTGCGCCGAAAATAGATGAAAAATATTTTGTCTGAAAACTACTACACCCCTATCTTTGCCGTCCCGAAAAAGGGAGTTTAGCTCAGCTGGTTCAGAGCATCTGCCTTACAAGCAGAGGGT
>CAZXMP010000177.1:0-6498 GCA_964641575.1 uncultured Chitinophaga sp.
CCCCTATGACAACTGGCAATCCCTTGCTGAACCATTTTTTTATATTCATCATCAGTCATGTTCGAGCTTTCTTCTCCCTTTGCACTAAAAGGATAAACAGGAACATCTTTACTTCTTATCAATGATTCAACTGCTGCAACATCACTCTCAACTCCGCTGATCTTATTCTCGCAGATGAATAGCTCATCTTTAAAGTGATTAATAGCAATTACGTATTGGTAAAGTCTGTATCTCATCAGAGGAATAGCTGTCGGTTGTCGGTTGTCGGTTGTCAGTTTTACCGTATCGAAAAACTGTACTGCATCATAAGTGGTATAACCAAAGAGTCCTTGCGCAAATTTTTCCTCTTTTGTTTCCCCCTTCTTTATATCAAATTTTTGCATGAAGTCCCACAATAACTGTGGCACTTCGTTAGTATTTTTTAAAGCAACTTTTTCTGGTTTCTGTCCTGGTAGTTTAAATTCTATACTATTGGCCGAACTAATTTCCATCCCACCAATTGCATTGATACAGATAAATGAGTAACTGTTTTCAGATGAATGATGATCGGTGCTTTCAAGCAGAATCGTATCCCGGAATTTATCCCGCAAACGCAGGTAAATACCAACAGGTGTGAACACATCTGCCAACAATTTTTTACAAGTTGTATTTATTTCTATTTTCTTCATGCCCCTGTCCCCTAAAGGGGAACTTAGTTTTATGATTAATAATTTTTATCTACAATTCTTTTAAATCTAATATCCAATATTAACATTTCAATTTTAGTTCACTAAAGCCCCTTTAGGGGTTTGGGGCAAAATAAAAGCCCCGAACTATGTCGGGGCCTGAATATAATGGTACAATACAAGTTATGACATTACAGACCCCTCAGAGTTGTATGCCACCACCAAATATTGTTTGTATGCTTTATCACAGGGCAAATATAGAAGCAAAATCGACATTGACAAATTCTTTTTACTTTCAAGAATAAATCACACCATATGCTTATTCAACACAAACAAATTGGCTCTAAAGGGCTTTTTTTTATAGGCGAAGAAGGTGCTATTTTGGCCGAGATGGTTTACACCATGCCTTCTGCCGAAAAAATGATAATTGAACATACAGAAGTTAACGATGAACTGCGTGGGCAGAATGTGGGTTATCAATTAGTAAAGAGTGCCGTGGAATATGCCCGCAATCACCATATCAAAATTATTCCGCTATGCCCCTTTGCTAATGCTGTATTTAAAAAAAAGCCCGAGTTTGCCGATGTACTTAATTGATTATATCAAAAGAATCCTGCATTTGCGTCTCAATTGATATTTCTTCTTCATGTGTTGGCCTATTTACAACCAATAAACTCCGCTTAAAAAAAATTATACCCGCGGCATAACAGCATGCCTATTACTTGCTTACCTTAGGCTACTAAATTTACCAATTATGCCAAAAAGATCTATTGCTAGTATTAGCACATTATTCTTCCTGCTTCTTACCTTATTTGTAAAAGCACAGGATGATGGAGGATATAAAACACCGCCAAAAGATATTGCTGACATGCTGTTAGCAAAAAGCTCACCTAATGTAAGTCTTGATGATAAAGGCGAGTGGATGTTGTTTACACAAAGCAGCAGCTATCCTTCTGTGGAAGAGCTGGCAAGACCTGAATTAAAAATAGCCGGTCTTCGTATCAACCCCGAAAACTTTGCGCCGAGCCGCCAGAATTATATAAACGAACTATACCTGAGAAATGTAAGCAGCAGTAAAGAATTTAAAATAACAGGCCTGCCTTCTCCATTATTTGCGGGAAGCATTAGCTGGAGCCCGAACGATAAAAAAATTGCTTTCATCCATACTACCAATAACAGAGTTGATTTGTATGTGATAGATGTAACAACACAAAAAGCTACTAAAGTAAATAAGACCGCATTAAATGTAATTGGTGGTGGCAATTATCAGTGGCTGGATGATAATACATTATTATACAAAACAACATTGAAAGCGGCTACTGCTGCGCCAGCTAAACCACCTGTACCAAAAGGTCCGACTGTGCAGGAAAATTATGGCAAAGCTACTCCCCGCCCTACTTACCAGGATCTTATTAAAAACCCATACGATGAGCAGTTGTATGAATTTTATGCTACTACTCAATTAGTAAAAAATGTAAATGGTGTAGAAACAAAAATTGGTCAGCCGGCTATTTACAGCAGCTTTTCAGTTTCGCCGGATAAAAAATATATGATCGTAAGAACACTGAAGAAACCATTTTCTTACACAGTTCCTGCCAATGGCTTCCCTTCGGTTGTGGTTATTACAGATATGAGCGGAAAGGTGATAAAGCAATTAGCTGAATTACCTTCTGCCGAAACTGCACCAAGTGGTAATGACAATGTGCAAATGGCTCCCCGTGCATTTGACTGGAGAGATGATGAAGCAGCCACCGTTACCTGGTGCATGCCATTAGATAGCGGCTTTATCAGAAAAAATGTTGATTATCACGATGCTGTTTATGCTTTGTCAGCACCATTTAATACTACACCCAAAGAATTGTTTAAAACAAAAATGCGTTTTAATAGTGTTAGCTGGGGCAATGCAAATTTTGCGTTGGTAAGCGAAGGTCTTAGAGGCAAGCAACGTACACAAACAAACAAATACAATCCATCCACAGGCGAAATCACTATGTTGATGGAAAGGAATACAACCGATGCTTATTCAAATCCTGGTTTTCCGGTGACAGAAAAAAATCAATTTGGCCGCAACGTAATTAAGTTGATTGAAAACGGCACTAAACTTTTAATGAACAATCCAACCGGTAGTTCTCCAAAAGGCGACCTTCCGTTCCTGGCTACTTTTGATATTGCTACTAAGAAAACTGATATTATCTGGCGTTCTAACGAAGGTTATTTTGAAAATGTTATTCGTGTAATGGATGCCGATAAACTAGTATTATTAACCCGCCGGGAAAGCGAAAAAGAAATGCCAAATTACTGGATTAAAAATCTGAAGCTACGGGTGGCCGATAGACAATTGACCAGTTTCTCAAATCCTTATCCGCAACTAGAAGGGGTGAGCAAAGAAAAAATAAGATATAAAAGAGCAGATGGTGTTGACCTTACCGGTGATCTATACTTACCAAAAGGATATGATGCAAAAAGAGATGGAAAGTTACCTGTATTGATATGGGCTTATCCTGCAGAATATAATTCTGCGGCTGATGCTGCACAAATTCGTGGTAGCGAACACAAGTTTACTTTAGTTGGCGGTGGCTCTCCCGTTTTTTATGTTACACAAGGTTATGCTGTATTAAGTAATGCCGAAATGCCGATCGTTGCTACCAGCAAAGACAAAAAGCCAAATGATAATTTTATTGAGCAGTTAACCATGAATGCAGAAGCTGCTATCAATGTGCTGGATTCATTAGGCGTTGGTGATAGAAATCGTGTAGCAGTAGGCGGACACAGTTATGGTGCATTTATGACTGCTAATTTACTGGCGCATACTAAACTCTTTAAAGCAGGTATTGCAAGAAGCGGTGCCTATAACCGTTCGCTAACTCCGTTTGGTTTTCAAAATGAAGACCGTACATATTGGCAGGCTTTAGATCTTTATACTGATATGAGTCCATTTACACATGCTGATAAAATAAAAACGCCGATCCTTTTAGTACATGGCGAAATGGATAATAACACCGGTACGTTCCCCATACAGAGTGAAAGAATGTTCAATGCCATTAAAGGAAATGGTGGTACCGTAAAATTTGTAAGTCTTCCATACGAATCGCATGGTTATGCAGGCCGTGAGAATGTATTGCATACGCTGGCGGAACAATTTAACTGGCTAGAGAAATATGTGAAGAATGCAGATAAGAAACCAAAGGATGAAGGAAAGAAATCGTTTTAATAAAATTGCTTTTGATAAAGAAACCCTGGCGATGGCTGGGGTTTTTTATTTAAGAGTTATTCCAAAAATTAGTTTAGCTTACAAGTAACATTATCATTCCCACCTTAGAGAGCTCTTTGCTTTAGTAGCATTTTATCATTTCTGGCCAAAAAGAAATTATGAAGAAAGTCATACAAGGAACTTCCTCAGTTTTTTTCTATGTATTGTTACTCGCATCATGCAAAGAAAAAAGTACAGGGGCGCAAGGAGAAACGATCAACACCCTCAACCTCAAACGGGGTGATGTAGTATTATGTGGACCACCAGAAAAAGAATTTGGCGCAGTAGCTTTTGTAAGTTCATGCAATGAGAAAGTTAAAAAAGATTTCAATCTTGCTATCGCACTGCTTCATTCTTTTGAATACGATGAAGCAGAAAAAGTTTTTGCAAAAGTGATAGATGAGGAACCAACCTGTACGATGGCATATTGGGGAATAGCTATGTCCAATTATCATCCCCTTTGGGCTCCTCCTACAGAACCAGAACTTGAAAAGGGTGCTAAAGCAATTGCGATAGCACAATCACTACCACCAGGATCAAAAAATGAATCTGTCTACATTAATGCTATTGCTATATTTTATAAGGACTGGAAGAATACTACCCATGCTATCCGAAGTGTCAGCTATGAAAAAGCAATGGAAAAGATATATATAGAATACCCTTCGGAAAAAGAAGCTGCGATATTTTATGCTTTAGCACTTAATGGAAATGCAGACCCCGCTGACAAATCTTATAAAAACCAAAAGAAAGCTGCGGCGATTTTAAATGCCCTTTACCTTAGAGAACCTAATCATCCCGGAATTGTACATTATATTATTCATACTTACGATTCGCCAGAGCTTGCATCATTAGGTTTAGAAGCAGCAAGAAAATACGCATCTCTTGCTCCTTCATCTGCTCATGCGCAGCATATGCCATCTCATATTTTTACAAGACTGGGGCTTTGGGATGAATGCATTAAGTCAAATCGTATTGCAGCTGATGCAGCAAAATGCTATGGAGAAAGCACTGGGATGAAAGGTCATTGGGATGAAGAGCTTCACGCAATGGATTATCTTGTATATGCATACCTACAAAAAGGAGATAATAAATCAGCAAAAGAACTATGGGATTATCTCATTTCATTTGAAGATGTTTTCCCGGTAAACTTTAAAGTGGCATATGCGTATGCATCCATTCCTTCCCGTTATGTGCTGGAAAATAAAATATGGAAAGAAGCTGCTACCATCCAACCTCACGCAACAATAGTTCCATGGGAAAATTTTCCATGGCAAAATGGTATTATTCATTTTGCCCGGCTAATGGGCTTTGTCAATTTAGGGAATATTAATTCTGCAAAAGCTGAATTTAAAAAACTTTCAATTATTCATAATACGCTTAGCAAGCAAAAAGATCTTTACAAAGCCAATCAGGTGCAAATTCAAATGAAAACCGGTGAAGCATGGATATTATTTAAAGAAGGTAAAAATGCAGAAGCATTAAAGCTCATGAACATTGCCGCTGACATGGAAGATAAAACAGAAAAACATGCTGTTACTCCTTCCGAAGTATTGCCTGCCAGAGAGCTGTTTGCAGATATGTTTCTGCAATTAAATAAACCTGCCGAAGCATTGGCCATGTATGAAGCTGTCTTAAAAAAACAACCTAACAGACTCAATGGATTATATGGAGCAGCGGTTGCCAGTGAAAAAAGTAATAATAGTGAAAAGGCCATCAGTTATTACAGGCAGTTGCTTTCAATTGCAACTACATCTGGTTCCAACAGGCCCGAACTTGAAAATGCAAAGTCATTTTTAAAAAAGAACAATAGCACTTTATAATCGGTCTTTCCGGAAACCAAAAAAGCCATCCGCTAAAAAACGAATGGCTTTGAGGATATGTGTTCTTGTATCTTTTATACCCTAAAGTGAGCAAAAGCTTTGTTCGCTTCAGCCATACGATGGGTATCTTCTTTCTTTTTGAATGCTGCGCCTTCACCTTTACTTGCTGCAACGATTTCACCAGCTAATTTATCAGCCATGCTGCGTCCGTTACGGTCGCGGCTGTAACGAATTAACCATTTTATGCTCAGGGAAATTTTTCTGTCCTGGCGTACTTCTGCAGGAATCTGGAAAGTAGCACCACCAATACGGCGGCTACGAACCTCAACACCCGGAGTTACATTGGCAAGAGCTCTTTTCCAAACCTCGTATCCATCTTCATTGGTTTGTTTTGCTACTTTATCCAACGCATCATAAAAAATATTGAAGGCACCACTTTTCTTTCCTTCCCACATCAGGTTATTTACAAAACGGGTAACCAGTTTGTCGTTAAACTTTGGATCTGGAGCTAAAGGGAGCTTCTTGGCTTGTGCTTTCCGCATGAAATTTAATTTTTAAAGTATCTGCTGTAGCTGAATTTCTTCAAGTATTAAAACTTTACTCAGTACAAATTGTATGATTGAATTATTTTTTCGCTTTTTCTTTCTTCGTTCCGTATTTAGAACGGCTCTTCTTCCTGTCTTTTACACCAGCCGTATCTAAAGAACCACGAACGATATGGTAACGTACACCCGGTAAGTCTTTTACACGACCACCACGGATC
>CAZXMP010000178.1:0-6370 GCA_964641575.1 uncultured Chitinophaga sp.
ACAAATTAACCATGGCGCATGGTTGCTATTGGGGTAAATGTACTTTTTGTGATATTTCTCTTGACTATATAAAATTGTATGAACCTGTTGCCGCATCATTGCTTTGCGACAGAATGGAACAAATGATTGCACAAACAGGCGAGAGTGGTTTCCATTTTGTTGATGAAGCGGCACCACCAGCCTTGATGCGGGCATTGGCTATTGAAATTATAAGGAGAAAACTAACCGTAAGCTGGTGGACGAATGTGCGGTTCGAAAAAAGTTTTACCCGTGACCTATGTTTATTATTAAAAGCTTCTGGTTGCATTGCAGTCTCAGGAGGATTGGAAGTTGCATCAGACAGGTTGCTGCAGTTAATTGATAAAGGAATTACTGTTTCACAAGTTGCAAAAGTCAATAAACATTTTACAGATGCAGGCATTATGGTACATGCATATTTAATGTATGGTTTTCCTACGCAAACGGCACAGGAAACTATTGACTCCTTAGAAATGGTGCGGCAATTATTTAAAACAGGTGTGTTGCAATCGGCTTTCTGGCATTTGTTTACGATGACGGCACATAGTCCTGTTGGACTAAATCCTGAAAAGTATAAAGTAAAAAAGAAAACTGAATTGGCAGGCACATTTGCCAATAACGATATTGAGCATATTGATCTGACCGGAGCCGACCATGAACTATTTAGTTTTGGATTAAAGAAGTCCTTGTTTAATTATATGCATAGCCTTTGCCTGGATGATGCGTTACAAAAATGGTTCGATTTTAGTGTGCCCCGAACAACCGTAGCACCAGACTATATTTTGAATGCCTTAAAAGATGATGAGTATTTGCAATTTAAACCATCGGCTAAAATAATTTGGCTCGGTAAGCAAACCACTACAGAATATTTTACCCAGTCCAAAAAGGGAAACACGAGGGAGATGATGAATATTGGTTTTGTTACCAATAAACTAACTCAACAAGTGCAAATTCCAAAAATGCAGGGTGAGTGGTTGGTAAATACACTTCAAAAACTATCCGTTACAAATCCAAAAATATATACGCTTCAAGAAATAAAAGATGATTACGAAGCAGCCGGGCTTGAAGATTTTGAACTGTTTTGGGATAATAAACCCATCAGCACCATGTATAAATTAGGATTGTTGAAGCTATAAAATCGGTTGAATAATATCAAAACAACGATTCTGAACTGGCTGTGAGTATAATCTGTGTGATTCTTTGTGTCTTTAGTGTCTCTGTGGTTCAATATCTTTATTCATGCTTCGTCCAATAGATATCTGGTATTTAGAAAAAGAAGAGCCGCTTAAAAGTTGTTTGCAATCATTGCGTACGATCATTCTGCGCCAGGATGCACCATTTACAGAAGCCTGGAAATATAGTATGCCTTTCTTTTGTATTGGTGGAAAAATGGTTTGCTATCTATGGGTGCATAAAAAATTGGGACAACCTTATCTCGGCATAGTAGAAGGAAAGAGTATCCATCACCCGGATTTGATACAGGAGAAAAGATCAAGAATGAAAATATTACTAATAGACCCCGCTAAAAATTTGCCACTACGAAAAATTGAAACTATTTTGAAGGAAACAATTGCACTTTATAGAAAATGATGATACGGGAAGCACAAATTGCAGATATACCACAAATTCAAGTTGTAAGAAATGCAGTCAAAGAAAATATGCTTTCGGATCCTGCCCTGGTAACTGATATAGATGTGGAAGATTATATTACCAGCAGAGGTAAAGGTTGGGTGAGTGAAATTGACGCAGTGATAACTGGCTTTTCCATTGTTAATGTAATTGATAATAATGTATGGGCTTTATTTATGCATCCTGATTATGAAGGAAAAGGAGTAGGCAAAATACTTCATGATGTGATGATTGATTGGTATTTTACACAAACCGATAAAACGATCTGGTTGAGTACGAGTCCGGGCACCCGGGCAGAAGCATTCTATCGGAAAATCGGGTGGGAAGAAACAGGATTATATGGAAAAGGAGAAATCAAGTTTGAAATGACCTTTGCCAACTGGAGAAACAAGGTTTAATTCTCTGATAATTCAAATATCTTTAGTATCAAAAAGCAACCAATTCTGGCCTGCTTATTGTCTTTCTAGCAGTAACACACTCAAAAACAGGGCAATGAAAAAAACAGTTTATTCCATTCTTCCATTATTCGTGGCTGGCTATGCGTTTTTTAACGGTACAGCAGGTAATGAATTCAACCAAAATATGGAAACTAAACAGCTTGACGGGCCTTATGTATTATATAGAAACGACCAGGTTTTTGCAAAATATATAGTTGAAGACAACGGTGTTAAAACAGTGAAAATTGATAGTGTGCCTTTGTCTCAAAAAGACAATCTATCTTTTACAGTATTAACGGATGAAGCGGGAAAAACTTTCAACGTTAAGTTGAAAAAAGAACTCAGCATTGAAAAAGCAGAATATACTAAAGTAAATAAGCAATTTGTGATTTCCGACATCGAAGGAAACTTTGGTGCATTTCGAAAATTATTACAGGCAAACGGAATAATCGATGAAAATTTCAATTGGAAATTTGGCAACGGTCATTTAGTATTAACTGGTGATTTTGTTGACAGGGGTGAGCAACAAACAGAAGTATTGTGGCTTATTTACTCTTTAGAAGAAAAAGCCAATGCAGCAGGCGGTCATGTTCATTTTGTATTAGGTAATCATGAAATCATGAATATGAACGGGGATTTACGGTATTTACATGCAAAATATAATGAAGGTAACAATTTGATGAACGAACATCACATGACGCTTTACGGCGAAAATTCTGAAATTGGAAGATGGTTACGTACAAAAAATGTGGTAGAGAAAATTGGTAATATATTATATGCTCATGCAGGTATTTCACAAGAAGTAAATAGTATCGATATTGGAGCTGTAAAAATTAACAAATTGACCCGTCCTTTTTATCCGGATACAACTTTTAAATACCCTAACCTTGAAACAGAAATTCTCTTAGGAGACCTGGGACCATTTTGGTACAGAGGATACTATCATGGTAAAGTGAAAGCAACGCAAGCACAAGTAGATAGTACATTATCAATTTTTAAGGTAAAACATATAGCTACCGGACATACTGTAGTTGCTGATACAATAAGTATTTTATACAATGGTAAAGTCATCAATACTGATGTGCATCATGCAAAGGGACATACAGAAGGTTTGCTGATTGAAAATGGCAAATACTACCGGGCAACGCAAACTGGGGAGAAGTTTTTGATTAAAGAATAGATTTAAGCCTCCTCTATTTGGTATACTGCCAGGCCCACCAAATCAATACAAATTGTAATGGTAATCGTATAATAGCAATCCATAAGTAAGGATTGTTTTTGTTCCAGTAGTTTATAGCCATTTGGATATTGGCGGGAAATACAGCAATCAGCAGCATAATAATCCCCCATGCTGCCAGTCCTCTTGTTCCTACAGGGAGCAATAACAGACCTAAAATGATTTCAATAGCGCCACTTATATAAACAAGCTCTAAATGCCATGGCAACAACGGCGGCATAATTTTCATATAAAACCTTGGCTGGATGAAATGGTAAACCCCTGCCGCAACATAAAGCATGGACATCAAATAGAGTAAGATCAATTTCATGGTATTGAAGATAATTAAAACTGCTACTGAAGCTGTATATTTTTAAGCAGTCTGGCCACAACGAACATGGATTTAATTTACTTTAGCCGGATGAAGGCAGCGACGATCCATGAAATTAAGCAGGAGCTCTTAACATTAAAACCAGCAGTGCTGGCGGAACTTTGTTTGCGGTTGGGTAAATTCAAAAAAGAAAATAAAGAATTACTCACCTATTTGTTATTTGAAGCTCATGACGAACAAGCTTATATAACTGGTATAAAAAATGAGATTGACGAAGAATTTTCAGCAATTAATCTTTCTCATCTGTATTTTGCCAAGAAGAGTCTTCGCAAAATTGTCCGGATCATAAACAAGTATTGTAGATATAGCAGCAATAAAGAAACGGAATTAAACCTTCGAATTCATTTTTGCAACACGTTAAAAGAGTCAGGAATCCCCATAGCTAAAAATCCTGTTATCAATAATCTTTATTTATCGCAATTAAAAAAGATACATGTGGTATTAGCAAGCTTGCATGAAGATTTGCAATTCGACTACCTGAAAGAAATAGAAAAACTGTAAAGCATGAGAACAAGGATTAAAATATGCTGTATCTCTTCTATTGAAGAAGCTGCTTTAGCCATCAAGCATGGTGCCGATGCATTGGGACTAGTAGCAAAAATGCCCAGTGGTCCGGGACCAATAGCAGATGAGTTGATAGCCGCCATCGCCAAAACCATTCACCCACCCATTTCCTCTTTTTTATTAACCAGTGAGCAATCGGCCAGCGGCATTATTAATCATGTACAAAAAGTAAATACCAATACTGTTCAAATTGTAGATGAGTTAACAGCAGGAAGCTATCAGCAAATAAGAGAGGCATTACCGCATTTAAAAATTGTGCAGGTAATTCATGTAACAGGAGAGGAGAGTATTGAACAGGCTCTTGCAATAAAAGATAAAGTAGATGCAATTCTGCTTGATAGTGGTAATCCTTCAGCCGCTATAAAAACATTAGGCGGAACAGGCAATACGCATAACTGGAACATCAGTCGAAAACTGGTGGAGCAGGTTGGCATTCCTGTTTTTTTGGCTGGTGGTCTTCATGCGGGAAATGTAGGAGAAGCTGTTGCAACAGTACAGCCTTTTGGTGTAGATATTTGCAGCAGTGTTCGTACAAATGGAAAATTGGATGCTGAAAAGCTTTCCTCCTTTATAAAAGCACTTTCTTAGGAGAAGGGGTAATTTAATTTTACTGGTTCATATAGAATGGCTATTTTGTTTATCAGATATAACTACCTAACTAACTTAAACTTTTGAACATGAAAAAACTGCTTATTCTTCTACTATCAGTAAGTCTGTTGACGGCTTGCAAGAATGATAAAACTAAATCTGCTAGCGATACTGAAAAAACCAGCAAAGACGATTACAGGAATGGAGATGCAGAGGACAAAGACAAAAAGGATGATGATGGTGATATAGATCGTAACTCAGGAAATTATGATGATGTAGTTGATGATGACGAAGAAGGCAATCATGTGGCCGATGGTGCAAAATGGAGTAGCCGTGATATTACTGGTTTTAAAGCAAAATGTGAACAGGCAGCTATCAAAAATGGAGCTACAACAACTGAAGCGCAGACCTATTGTAACTGTATGTTGCGTAAACTGAGTACTAAATATCCTGATATAAACGATATTAATATGGAAGGGTCAGATGTAAAAGTTATGGCTACTCAATGTGAAGAAACTGCAATCAAGAGTACATCTTCTACAAGCTCGGCAGGCTGGACAAGAAAGCAGGAACTTGATTTTGTAAATAGCTGTGTTCGGGAAGCTAAAAAGGGTGGTATGGAAGACCTAGATGCTCAAAGCTATTGCGATTGCATGCAGTATAAAGTCGAAAAATTATATCCAAGTTATGTAGAAGCAAACAGGCTAACTGAGGCAGATCTGAAAAAGCCCTCCATGCAAAAAATGATTCAAGACTGTTTGTCAGAGCATTAAATTCTGTTTTAATAGAATGACCTGGAGTGTTTTCATTTAGGTTTTATCCTGTTTACCGCTTAAATTTGCCCACCTAAAATTTCACAGACAAATGGCAAGATCTATTGCATTTCGGGATGCCCTAAGAGAGGCAATGAATGAAGAAATGAGAAGAGATGACAGGGTGTACCTGATGGGTGAAGAAGTAGCTGAGTACAACGGAGCCTATAAAGTTAGCCAGGGAATGCTGGCTGAGTTTGGCCCAAAAAGAGTTATAGATACTCCTATTGCTGAGCTTGGTTTTACGGCTATTGGTGTAGGCTCTGCTCAAAACGGCCTTCGCCCAATAGTGGAGTTTATGACCTGGAATTTCGCCGTATTAGCTTTAGATCAAATTCTCAATACTGCCAGTAAAATGCTGGCAATGAGTGGTGGACAAATTTCCTGCCCCATCGTTTTTAGGGGAGGTAATGGTTCTGCCGGTCAGTTAGGCGCACAGCACTCAACAGCTTTTGAAGCTTTATATGCTAACATTCCCGGTATAAAAGTGGTTTCACCAAGTAATGGGTATGATGCTAAAGGATTATTGAAACAAGCCATCCGCTACGAAGAAGACCCGGTGATGTTCATGGAAAGTGAGCAGATGTATGGCGATAAAATGGAAATTCCAGAAGAGGAATATTATATCGAATTGGGCAAAGCCGATGTAAAAAAGGCCGGAAGAGATGTAACCATCGTTTCTTTTAATAAAATGATGAAAGTGGCTTTGGGTGCT
>CAZXMP010000179.1:0-6082 GCA_964641575.1 uncultured Chitinophaga sp.
TCAGTTGCATACAATGATTGATTTACAATTTTTAAGCCTTGCTCTTTCCTAAAAAAGGAAGAGAAGGCTTTACACAATTTTTTTAAGGACGGCAAAGATAGCTTTTTAGGATTAATTCGGGCCAACTAAAAAAGGCTTGTTTGAGGCTGATTTTTAAAAACTTAACTGAAGGCAATATGTATCTTTGAAAGGCTATGATTGAGTTCAAAAAAGGCCGTTTTTGGGGTCTGCTTTTATTGGCGGGGCTTTTTAGCTGCGGTTACTCAGCGCAGCTTCAAAGAGAGAACCAAAACTCAGTAAAAATGAATGAAATTGAAAATTTTACAGCAAACAGATATTCCTCCGACACTTTAATAATTAGGCTATTAGAGCAAAATCCTCAACTTTTTAGCGAAGTGCTCAAGCATAAAGATGATTTGGGAATTCAAATTATTTACACCAAAATTGACAGGGATAAAAAGAATAAGGAAGATAAAATAAAGCTAACTGATTACAGTTTCAACCTTAACCCGGGCAAATATTTCTATCCGGCCTCTACTGTTAAACTCCCGGTTGCAATATTCGCCTTGCAAAAACTAAATGAACTAAAGATTGCCGGTCTCGACAAATACACCACTATGATAACGGGAAGTACCGGAGGTAAGCAGACAGCCGTAACAAATGATGCTTCCGCCGCAGATGGCCGACCTACCATTGCACATTACATTAAAAAAATATTACTGGTAAGTGATAATGATGCATTCAACAGGCTTTATGAATTTTTGGGGCAGGAATACATTAACAACTCGATGCATAAAATGGGTTATACAGATGCGCAGATTATTCACCGGTTAAGTATTAGTCTTTCAGATGAAGAAAACAGGCACACAAATCCAATACGATTTATTGATACAGCCGGAAATATAGTTTACGAAAAACCGGCTACTATTAGTAATCTGGTATATGCAGAAAGAAATACAAAAATGGGTATGGGCTATATGCGTGGTGCAGAATTAGTAAATGAGCCGTTTGATTTTTCAAAAAAGAACAGGTTACTGTTATCGGAGCTTCATCAAATAGTAAAAAGTATACTATTCCCAAAGTCAGTAAGTATGGAACAACGTTTTAATCTTACTGATGATGATTATAATTTCTTGCGTCAATATATGTCAATGCGTCCATCAGAATCAAAAACCCCTGTGTATGATTCAGGAGAATATAATGACAACTATGTGAAAATGGTTTACTATGGTTCAGAAAAAACAGCACCTGACCCGAATATCCGCATCTTCAATAAAACCGGAACAGCTTATGGGTTTTTAATTGATGCCGGTTACTTTGCGGATTTTACCAACAACATTGAATTTATATTGAGTGCAGTAATATATTGTAACAGTGATGGCATTTTCAATGACGATAAGTATGATTATAAAACTATCGGTTATCCTTTTTTAAAAAACCTGGGTAGAGTTATTTATGACTATGAGTTGAAAAGAAGCAGGAAATATCCGGCAGACTTATCGTCATTTAAATTCGATTATAAAAACTAAGGTTTGTTATTAAAAGTGATTCTATCATCTTCTCTTTGCTGTTTCACTCAAATTCATACATTTGCTTCCTGCTTGCCAAATCTTTGCATATCAACATCATTTTACTAAACCAATCAACATGCAGTTATCTTCTTTTTTAAACCGTTTTAATGAACCGGAAACGTTGAAAATGGCCAAGCTCGGCAGAGAACTTCGGGCAAAGGGTATTGATGTAATTGATCTAAGTCTTGGTGAACCTGACTTCGACACACCAGTTCATATTAAAGAGGCGGCTATTAAAGCAATAAACGATAACTGGAGCCACTACACACCAGTGCCGGGGTTTTTAGACCTGAGGGAAGCAATTTGCACAAAATTTAAAAGAGATAACAACCTTGATTATAAACCAGAAAATATTGTTGCCTCAACTGGTGCAAAACAAAGCCTGGCTAATGCAATACTTGCAATGGTGGATGAAGATGATGAAGTAATTATTCCAACACCCTATTGGGTTACTTATAGTGAGCTGGTAAAAATTGCAAGAGGAAAAGTGGTTGAAATTAAAAGTACTACGGAGCAAGGATTTAAAATAACAGCAGCACAATTAGAAGCAGCTATTACAAGCAAAACAAGAGTATTCCTTTTTTCATCCCCCTGTAACCCAAGTGGTGCGGTATATAAAAAAGAAGAGCTGGAGGCATTGGTGGACGTATTTAGGAAGCATCCGCAAATCACCATACTTTCAGATGAAATTTATGAGTATATCAATTTTGATGGCAAGCATGAAAGTATTGCACAATTTGATGATATAAAAGACAGAGTGGTTATTGTAAATGGATTGAGTAAAGGATTTGCAATGACAGGTTGGAGACTTGGTTATATTGCTGCCAATGCAGAAATAGCAAAAGCCTGCGAAAAAGTGCAAGGACAATTTACAAGTGGGCCTAATTCTATTGCACAAAAAGCTGCAGTTGTTGCATTAACTTCAGACTTACGTCCATCATTTGATATGGTAAAGGAATTTACCAGGAGAAGAGCAAGAGTATTAGAAATTGTAAAAGATATTCCGGGGCTAGTTTGCAGCGAACCGGACGGAGCTTTTTATATTTTTCCTGATGTAAGTTCTTATTACGGAAAAACTGATGGGGAAACGGTAGTTAGTAATGCAGCCGATTTTTCAATGTACCTGTTGAATAATGCCCATGTATCTTCTGTAATGGGTGATGCTTTTGGTGAACCAAAATGTGTTCGCTTTTCTTTTGCCAACAGCATGGAAAATATAGAAGAAGGCTGGAAAAGAATTAAAGCAGCATTAAGCAAATTAAAATAATCAGATTTCTACAGCAAGTGCTTTGAATTTTTTATCGAGTTCAAGCACTTGCGGTATTACCAATTGCTGGTCATTATTGGTAATTACAAAATCGCAAAGTTTCATTTTCATTTCTTCATCAATCTGGCGGCTTACTCTCTTCATTACTTCTTCAATAGTTGTTTTATCTCTGTCCATTACCCGTTTTACCCTAATATGCTGAGGTGCATATACGCCGATAATATAATCTAATTGTTCAGCTGCACCACTTTCAAACAAAAGTGCAGCCTCTTTGATCACATACGAAGTTGTCTGTTTGTTCATCCATACTAAAGCGTCCTGCATGGTAATAGGGTGGGTGAGGGAGTTCAGTAACTCCAGTTTTTCTTTATTATTAAAAACTATGGAGGCAATATATTTTCTATTGAGTTCGCCTTGCTGGTAACTTTCATCACCAAAATGTTTAATAATAAGTGATTTTAATTCTTCATTACTATTCATCAACCTTTTTGCAGCATCATCTGCATAGTACACAGGTATGCCCAGTGTTTCAAATATTCGGGCAACAGTGGTTTTCCCACTGCCAATTCCTCCTGTAAGTCCTACTTTAATCATATAATCGGGAAAATAAAAAATCCAAATTCCAAGATAGCAAGTGCTAATGGAATTTGGAATTTAATTATTTGTTACTTTATTTTTTGTCAGTTGTAGCTGCTGGTTTATTTAATGCTACCGTCCAATCCATACTGATAGCACTTTTTTCGATTTTAATATAACTACCCGGACTTACTTCAATATTCAATGTTCCATCCTCATTTACTTTATTGATAGTGCCATGTATACCTGCAATAGTTACAATTTTTTCGCCTTTACCTAATTCTTCAATAAACTTCTTTTGGTTTTTTGCTCTTTTAGCTTGTGGACGGATGAAGAACATCCAGAAAACAAGAATCATTAAGCCTAAAAAAACAAACTGAAAGCCTCCCATGCCACCGCCAGATGGGGGGTCTGCTAAAAAATAAAATGTACTGAACATGTGTAAACGTTTTAATTGTTATTCTGTAATCTCTACTTTAAAATTCAATAGTATAGGATTGGGTGTAGTAGTATTTGCTGTTACATAAACCGGCTTCTGATGCGGTCCTGCATTCTGATTTTTACTTTCAAATTTAGCTTTAATAACACCTTCTTCACCCGGTGCAAAAGGTTGTTGTGGTTTTTCTGGAATTGTACAACCACAACCGGCACTAACATCGGCTATTACCAATTGTTTGCTACCCGTATTTTTAAAACGGAAACTAACTTCAACCGTTTCTCCTTTTTTAATTTTCCCCAGGTCCAGGAATGTCGAATCTAGCCATTGGATGGAGGTGAAGTTGCTGGAGTCTGTTTTTGCCTTTTCTTTTTCTTCTGTTGTTAGTTCAGTAGTTGAACCAGCGTCCGATTTTTTGTCTTCGTTTTTGCAGGCAGCGATGCTGATAATAGCAGCAAATATGAATATTACTTTTTTCATTGAGTGTTTTTTTTGCGAAGTGCAAATGTAAAGGTTAGTTTAATGGCGAACAAGTTTACAGTTGGGGGTCGTATTAGCCTTTTTTATATTCAACTTTTTGCATTTTACCTTCCTGTGTTAGTTCCTTATGTATATTATCAAGAATGCCATTTACAAATTGGCCACTTTGTGCGGTGCTGTAGTCTTTAGCCAGATCAATGTATTCGTTGATAGTTACTTTAGGCGGAATCGTTTCAAAATAAAGAAATTCTGCCACCCCCATTTTCATCATTATCATATCTAAATGAGCAATTCTTTCAGGATCCCAGTTTTTCAATTTTGGAACAATTAGGGTTTGCAGGTGTTCGTTTTTGTCCAGAACGGTTTGCAGCAAGCTTTTTGCAAATTGTTCTTTTTCTGCACTCAGCATTACTTTAAAATTGATCGAGCCTGGTTTTTGAAGGTATGCGGTAAGAAGTTGTACAACCATTTCTCCGTCATCATCCCAATTAGAAAAATTTTCTTCTATATGCGATACAAACAACTCATTGGCCAGCAGCAAATCATTTAATATAAATTCCAGTATCTTTTTTTCTTCTGTTTTTTCACGGCCAGGCTGAGCGGTATATGTTTTATACTCCTGTGTTTCAACGAGGGAAAGGTAGATTTTGCGGAGCAGCTCACCGTCAATCTTTAGTTCAGGCTTTTCTGTTTTAAATTGTTCGTTCAGGCCTGTGTCCTCAAGCATCTTCCACAGCAATTCATTGCCGGCAATTTTTATGTTTACGTTTAAGTCCGCCGCATTGGGAAGATGTTTACCGGCTCTTTTATGAGCATCTTTTTCTGCATAGCGGGGTACTTCGGATAAAAAATAAAGCAGATAAATTAAAAGAGAACGGGTCTGGTTAAAATGTTGTTGTAACAACTTTTGCGGCTCACCGGGTTTTACTTCGTTCTCTAAGGCAAACACTGTATATAAGGTCTGCATCACTTTTACCCGGATATTTCTTCTGCTAATCATTGATGTAATGAACTATTTGGGGGGCGAAGATAAGCGTTTATGTTTTATTGATTAATTGTATGAGCAGGCTTGTCAGTATTAAAAATCCGGGAGATTTAAAGTTTAAATATGAAAATTTGTCACAATGGCTGTAAAAGAACCGTTAATTAGCTTTTGTTCTGCCTGGTATGTCACTTAAACTGAATTTTTTTCCGCTTACCACCTGATGGCATGTTATTCGCCGTACCTTCGCCGTCCTTTAGCCGCTAAAGCTTTTGCGAAAGCGGACCAATTAAAAAAAATCAAAAATCAATACAATTATGGCTAAAAAAGTAAGCGTTACCCCATTGCACGACAGGGTAATAGTAAAGGCTGACGCTGCCGAAGAGAAATCATCTGGTGGAATCATCATCCCGGATACTGCAAAAGAAAAACCACAAAGAGGTACTGTAATCGCTGCTGGCCCGGGCAAAAAAGATGAGCCGGTAACTGTAAAAGCTGGTAATACCGTATTATACGGTAAATATGCAGGTACAGAAATTCAGATCGATGGCGAAGACTATCTTATTATGAGAGAGTCTGATATTTTGGCGATAGTTTAATTTGGAAATTTGAAGATGTGCCAACTTAATAATGGCCTTTCAGATTTTCAACCCGTTTCCAAATCATCAAATTAACTAATTAACAAATTGAAATATTATGGCAAAGCAAATCTTCTTCGATATTGAAGCAAGAAATAGAATGAAAAAAGGTGTTATTAAGTAAGTTAATAC
>CAZXMP010000180.1:0-6071 GCA_964641575.1 uncultured Chitinophaga sp.
AAAAAATTAAAAGATGCCTTTAACTAAAGAAAAAAAAGCTACAGTTTTAACTGCATATGACGGTTCTGCTACGAATACCGGTTCTACTGAGGGTCAAATTGCCCTGTTGACTGAAAGAATCAGCCAGATCAGTACACATTTACAACAAAACAAAAAAGATTTCTCTACACACCGTGGTTTGATGAAATTAGTTGGTGAACGTAAAAGTTTGCTGAACTACTTGCAAAAGAATAACCTGACTGGTTATCGCCAGTTGATTGAGAAATTAGGAATTAGAAAATAAAACCCCCAACCCCTAAAGGGGAGTTTTGGGAGAGTCATTATATTCCGAAGTTTAATCAACAATTGAATTTCACTATAAGCTATTCCCAACTTCTTCCTGATGTTGGGAATAACTGTTTTTGGACTACAGACTTTTCGGTGTTCAAGTACTCTTCACAAAATGCTCAGTAATGGACAGAACGTACAAGAGTGCGATGCAACGGAATACGATAGTTGCACTACAGCCGGGTAAATAAAATTTATCTCAAATAGTTTGGGTGCTTTTGACTTCAAACATCGAACCCTAAACTTCAAACTTTTAAACGTATGCTTTCACAACCATTACAATCAAAATTTATAATAAGTGGTGACCGTGAGGTGATCATTGAAACAGGCCGCTTGGCCCGCCAGGCCGATGGTTCAGTAACTGTTCGCCAGGGCAATTGTGTTATTCTTGCAACTGTTGTTGCCAACAAAGAACCGAAAGAAGGTCAAAGCTTTTTCCCATTATCAGTGGATTACCAGGAAAAATTTGCTTCTGCAGGTCGTATTCCCGGTTCGTTCTTCAAAAGAGAAGCGAGGCTGAATGACTATGAAATCTTAACGAGCCGATTAATAGACAGGGCACTTCGTCCGTTATTCCCGGAGGATTACCTGTGTGAAGTACAGGTATTGGTTTCTCTGATCAGTAGCGACCCGGAAGTAATGCCTGATGCACTGGCTTGCCTGGCCGCATCTGCTGCATTGGCTGTTTCGGATATTCCCATTCAGGAAATTATTTCTGAAGTACGGGTTGCCCGCATCAATGGCGAATATGTTATCAATCCATTCCGCAGTGAATTAGCAAATGCAGATTTTGAATTTATCATTGCGGCTACCAACAAGAACATTATGATGGTAGAAGGTGAGGGTAAAGAATGCCAGGAAGAAGACCTGATCAAAGCCATTGAAATTGGTCATGAAGCTATTCGTGTACAGGTAAAAGCACAGGAAGAGTTAAGAGCATTGAAAGGCATTACTACCAAAAGGGAATATGCCAAGCCGTTACATAACGAAGAGTTGAGGGAGAATGTAAATGCTTTTGCAAAAACAAAAGTGTATGAGGTTGCAAAAGGGGCTTTGGCAAAACATGATCGTTCAGACAAATTTGCTGCCATCCAGGAAGAATTGATGGAGCATTTGAGAAAAACTTATATTAAAGAAGAAGGTGGAAGCTTGCCTGATGATATAAAAAAATGGGCTAAGACTTATTATGCCGACCTGCAGTATGATGTGGTTCGGGATATGATTTTGAACGACAAGGTTCGTTTGGATGGCCGTAAACTAGATGAAGTTCGTCCCTTGAATATGGAAGTGGACGTTTTACCTTCTCCACACGGAGCTGCTTTATTTACAAGAGGTGAAACACAATCACTTACAACGGTTACTTTAGGAACTCCCTTAGATGCTACTTTGTTGGAAAGTGCAGCGGTTTCTGATTATTCAAAGTTCTATTTACACTATAATTTTCCTCCTTTTTCAACGGGTGAGGTGAAGATGATGAGAGGCGTTGGCCGTCGTGAAGTGGGTCATGGTAACCTGGCTATGCGGTCATTGAAAAAGATGATGCCGGGTGGTGATTTTCCTTATACCGTTCGTGTAGTAAGTGATATTCTTGAGTCCAATGGTTCATCATCTATGGCAACAGTTTGTGCCGGTTCATTAGCATTGATGGATGCCGGTATAGCAATTCCAAAACATGTATCTGGGGTAGCAATGGGATTGATCAGCAAAGGCGATCAATTTGCAGTTCTAACAGACATATTGGGTGATGAAGATCACCTGGGAGATATGGACTTTAAAGTTACCGGTACCCGTGATGGTATTTGCGGAGTGCAAATGGATATTAAAGTTGACGGTCTTAGCATGGATGTAATGCGTAAAGCATTATCACAAGCTAAAGAAGGTCGTTTGCATATTTTGGATGCGATGTATGAAACTATACCTGCAGCAAGAGAAGATGTGAAGCCTCATGCTCCTAGAATGGTGAAATTGTTTATTGATAAAGAATTCATCGGTGCTGTGATCGGGCCAGGTGGTAAAGTGATACAGGAAATACAAAGAGAAACTGGTACAACGGTTAACCTGGAAGAGAAAAATAATATGGGTGAGATCAGCATCTTTGGTACAAAGAAAGAAGGGGTTGACAAAGCTGTTTCCTGGATCAAGGGAATCACAGCAGTGCCTTCTGTTGGTGATGTGTATGAAGCAGTGGTAAAATCAATCATGCCTTTCGGTGCTTTCGTAGAGTTTATGCCGGGTAAGCAAGGGTTGGTGCACATCAGTGAAGTAAGCTGGAAGCGTTTAGAAACCTTGGAAGGATTAGTACATGAAGGTGATGTGATGAAAGTGAAATTGATCGGTACCGATCCTAAATCTGGTAAGTTCAAATTATCTAGAAAGATCTTGATGCCGAAACCGGATGGTCAGCAACAAGGACCGCCACAAGGCAATTAAATAATAAAATAAAACCCTGAGCAATCAGGGTTTTTAGTTTTAACTATGAGCCAATACATACAAATAGAATTTAAAAATATTGAGGTTGAACAATCCGATTTATTAATTGCTGAATTAACCATGGTCGGCTTTGAAGGATTTGAAGAGGCGGATAAAAATCTGAAAGCTTTTATTCCCACCAGCGATTTTGATGAAGTAGCAGTGAAAGAAATTGCCACCCGCAACAATGTTTCTTTCATTCAATCAACCATTGAAGAAACCAACTGGAATGCTGTATGGGAGTCAAACTTTCAACCGGTGTTGGTAGATGATTTTGTTTCTATCCGTGCCGATTTTCATGAAGAAGCAAGAGGCGTGGAGCATGAAATTGTGATCACTCCGAAAATGAGTTTTGGTACCGGTCATCATGCTACCACATTTATGATGATCCGGCAGATGAGAGAAATTGATTTTAATAATAGAACTGTTTTTGATTTTGGTACAGGCACCGGGGTGCTGGCAATATTATCAGAGAAATTGGGTGCTGCAACAGTTTATGCAGTTGACAATGATGAGTGGAGCATCTTAAACACCAAAGAAAATATTGAAAGGAATAAGGCCAAAAAAATTCAGGTAGAAAAAATAGATGTGGTAACAGGAGCGGAGCAGTTCGATATTATTCTTGCAAATATTAATCGCAATGTGATACTGGATAATTTTTCAGCTTTGAAAAATAGCCTGTCTGTTGGCGGCATATTATTACTAAGTGGCTTGCTGGAGGAAGACGAATCTGTTATTGTAAGCAGGGCTACCGAACTTTCTCTCACATTAAATAAAAAATTGCTATATAACAATTGGATCAGCTTAAGGTTCAGTCATTAAGGCATTATTATTGGGTTATTAAATTAAGGTTACACTTCTCAATTTTGCTTATTTTTGCAGTCCTGTAGCACGGAACTATGAATGAACTTTTATTAATTCTTCTGGCTTATCTGATTGGTAGTATCCCAACATCTGTTTGGGTTAGTAAACAATTCTTCGACATCGACATCCGTGACTACGGTAGTGGAAATGCCGGCGCCACTAATACCTACCGGGTTCTTGGCCCCAAATGGGGAACATTCGTTATGGTAGTGGATATGCTCAAAGGAATTATTGCCGTAAAACTGGCACTACTTTTACCAGAATATGCAGATAGTGAAGTAAATCTTCAAAACCTTCAAACTGGGTTGGGGCTTGCAGCAGTTGTTGGACATATATTTCCCATTTGGGCAGATTTTAGGGGTGGTAAGGGCATTGCAACTTTGTTTGGATTGGTATTAGGAATTTCTCCCTGGACGGCACTCAGTTGTGTAGCAATTTTCACAGTAGTACTATATCTTACCCGCTTTGTATCGCTAAGCTCTATATTAGCCAGTATTGCTTTTCCTTTTTTTATACTGGTGATATTTAATGTTGAAAATCCAATTTACCGCACATTTGCTATTGCAGTAGCCTTAATGGTGTTGCTAACACATCAAAAAAATATTGGTCGCTTACTCAAAGGAAACGAAAGCAAAGTGCCCATTTTGAAAGGCCGTGATCGTCGCAGGCAACGTCGCCGGGAATCTTCCGGCAGACAGAATTAATTTACACCGGAAAATTGTACCTTACTAATAGAAAATAGTTGGCTCATCCAACTTTGGTACAATGATTGGCATCTACATAAAAAATTACTAAAATGATACAGAAAATCACCTCGGTTTTTATTTTGGCAGCATTCCTCGTAGCCTGTTCAAAAAATGCATTAACAGGAAAAAACCAGCTTACATTATTGCCAGAAGGAGAACTGCAAACAATGGCAACACAAGAATATCAAAACTTTCTTTCAACCAATAAAGTGGTTGCTACCAGTGGCAACCGGGATGCAGAGATGGTAAGAAGAGTAGGGCAACGTATAACCAAAGCAGTTGAAACCTACTATGCAGATAAAGGATTATCAGAAAAATTAAACGGATTTAAATGGGAATATAACCTGGTGAATGATCCAGCCGTTAATGCATGGTGTATGCCGGGTGGAAAAATTGTTGTGTACACCGGTATACTTCCGGTTACACAAAATGAAGCAGCATTAGCAGCGGTAATGGGACATGAAGTATCACATGCATTATTGCAGCATGGTAATCAGCGGATGAGCCAGGGCTTGTTACAGCAATTAGGTGGTGTAGCATTATCTGTTGCAGTAGCAAACAAACCAGCTGAAACACAAAATTTATTTCTGGGAGCTTATGGTGTTGGTTCCAATGTAGCAGTATTACTTCCTTTCTCCCGCAAGCATGAGTTAGAGGCTGACCGTTATGGATTAATATGGACAGCAATGGCGGGCTATAATCCACAGGAAGCAATTGGGCTTTGGGAAAGAATGGAAAAATTGAGTAATGGACAAAAACCACCCGAATTTTTAAGCACTCACCCTGCAGAAGGCCGCAGAATTGACCAATTAAATAAATATATGCCGGAGGCGATGACCTACTATAAGCCTGCAGGTAAGTAAAATATTGATTGAAATGAATAAATCCCGTTCCAACACAAGCTGGACGGGATTTTTGTTTAAGAAAGGTTTCAACTACCCCATATTTTGTTTACCTTTGCCATCCCCGCTTTTGAGAACGTTGTCAGCATATCACGAACCAAAGCTGACAAGAACCTTTTAAATTAGTTTCATAAGTATGTCACAAACTGTTTTTGAAAAGTTAGAACTGGCAGACGAAAAGAATCTCTTAATTCAGGGTTTGCCCTCTTCCATCGAAAAGCAATTCAACAAATTGTCATTTTGTAAAAACATGACCCCGTTATTAAAAACACGGAAGATTGATTTTGCATTGGTATTTGCGGTAAGCGAAAACCAACTGAATGGTATTTTGAAGGATGTTATGCCCTCGTTGAAAGACGGGTCAAAATTCTGGGTAGCTTATCCAAAATCCACCTCCAAAATTGTTACGGATCTGAATCGTGACCGTAGCTGGAACCGCCTTACCGATGAAGGATACGAAAGTATCAACCGGGTAGAACTGGATCATGTGTGGAGTGCCATGCGATTTGAAAAAGGCGAAACAGTTCGGGGCGAAGATGTTCCGCATACAAGGAAAAGGGAAGCTGCTCCATTAGCTGATTAAGGCCGGTATTACCCCAAAAAGTATTTAGGTTTGTTGCTTATCGCAACAAACCTTTTTTTTAAGCATATGTCTCTCCTCAACGTAGAAATAAAAGCCCGATGCAACGCTGCATCTTTCATCAGAAAATATTTACTCGACAACAATGCCGACTTTAAAGGAGTAGATGAACAAACAGATACT
>CAZXMP010000181.1:0-5856 GCA_964641575.1 uncultured Chitinophaga sp.
TGAGTCGCGGACCAAAAAATCGGCACTGGTTATTTCATTTTCTAATTCTGCAGGTTTCACAAATTTTGCATCTTTTTCAATACCTAATTTTTTATTGGCCAATACTTTTTGAAAGAAATATTCGCAAATAGGTCTAGCCATTCTTGAGCCATCCCCTTCGTTGCGAATGAACTGGTCATCAAATCCCACCCAAGATCCAGCCAGCAATTGCGGAGTGTAGCCAATAAACCAGGCATCAGCATTATCATCGGTAGTTCCGGTTTTTCCTCCCATTTCGGCAGCACCTACACGGGTACGCATACCTCTGGCAGTTCCTTTATCAACCGCTCCCTGCATCATACGGGCCATTGTATAAGCTGTTATTTCACTCACTGCTTCTTTACGATTAATGCTATAATCAAAACGTTTTATCACATTACCATTTCTATCTTCAATGCGGCTGATAGAGTAGGGTTTGGTTGAAAAACCACGACCAGCAAAAATGGTATACCCCCAAAGCATTTCATACATAGAAAGATCGCAGGTGCCCAATGCAATCGAAGGATATGGTTTTACTACTGTTGGAATATTAATACGGCTAAGAAACTCAGTAAACTGTTTTGGCCCCACTTGCTTCATAATATAAGCAGTTGCACAGTTTTTTGAATAAGCCAAAGCATTGGCCATGGAGATACTACCACCGGGGCATCTTTTACCGGCAGGCACCCAGGCACCACCACCAAAATTCTGTGCGGTATTCTCACACTCTGTTTCTGGAGTAAAACCTCTTTCTTCCATAGCTTGTGTATAAAGAAAAGGTTTTATAGTAGAGCCTACCTGTCTTTTGGTCTTCAGATTTACATGATCAAATTTATAGGTCTTGAAATTAATACCGCCTACCCAGGCAAGTACTTCACCAGTTACCGGATCCATAGCCATAAAAGAAGCCTGTTCCATTTGTCTATGGTACTTGATAGAATCCATGGGGGTCATTACCGTATCTTTTTCTCTTTTGGCATTCCATGCAAAAACTTTCATTTGGGTTTTAACATCAAATGAAGCTCTTATTTCTTTATCGCTTAATCCATCTTCTTCAAGATTTCTCCATCTGTCGGATTCTTTCATTGCTCTTTCCAGAATTTTTTCATGTCCATTCCAAAGCGTTCCTTTTTTAATGGAAGCTCTTGCATTAACGCTGCGTTGCAGTGCCATCATTTGTTTGGCCATTGCTTCTTCCGCATACTCTTGCATTTGTGGATTAATGGTAGTGTATATTTTTAACCCATCATCGTATATATCATAGCTGTCCCCATTAGGTTTTTCAACATCTTTCAATGCTTGTCGTACTTCGTCTTTTAAAATTTCCCGGAAATAAGGAGCATAACCTGTGTTTTCATCCAGTTTTTTATAATTAAGCTTTATAGGAAGGCCTTTTATCCGTAATGCCTCTGCAGGGGTTATTTTGCCATTAACTTCCATCTGCCCGATAACAATATTGCGTCGTTCCAAAGCGGCTTTAGGATTACGTACAGGGTTGAAAATACTATTACCTTTTAGCATGCCCACTAATAGCGCCGCTTCTTCTACATTCAAACGGTCAGGTTCTTTTTGAAAGAATGTTCTTGCTGCATTCCTGATACCATAAATATTATTACCAAATGGAACTGCATTGAGATAGAGTGTAAGTATTTCTTCTTTGGTAAAATTCTTTTCCAATTTTACTGCGATGATCCATTCTTTCAGTTTTTCCAGCAAAGTGAGAGCCTTACTCGATCTTTCATGGGCCAATAAAGCTTTTGCTAGTTGTTGAGTTATAGTACTGCCTCCACCTTTTGAACCCAATTTAAAAACTGCCCGCATGATAGATTTGCCATCTATTCCACTATGGCTGTAAAAACGTTCATCTTCTGTAGCAATTAAGGCATTAATAACATGACTTGAAATATCTCTATATTTTACATTGCTCCTGTTGCCTCTTTCCGTATAATATTTACCCATCAATGTTCCATCTACAGCATATACTTCAGATGCTTGCAGGATAGAAGGATTTTCCAATTCTGTTAAAGAAGGCATTTTGCCAAAAACTCCCCAGTTGGCAAGTAATAAAAGGATAATAAAAGCAGCAAGACCACCGCCGAAAAGATACCAGAATATACGAACAGCTTTTTTCATGTAGATATGGGTTGAGGTTTATGAACCTGTAAGCAGCGATTCAATTACCGAAAGTAAGAAAATCTGCACCTGCAGTAGCATCCGGCTAATTAATTTTTTGCCAAAAGAAAGGAGCTTTTTTAGAATTTGCCCGGCCAGTGCTGGTTTATAAACTCTTTGTATTTGTCAACACTCTTATCGCCCTTCAATATTTCAAGATTGCTGCCGCTGATGATGATAAAGCCATATTTTCCTCCTTTTAACCAGGGGATGATTTCGTTGGCAGTCTTAGGCTGGGTTTTATCTACATAATCTACTGCATCTTTTGCATCTTTAAAGGGTGCAATAAGCAATAAGCGATTATCAGTATCCAACTGTAGTAAGTCAACTGAATAAGTTTTGTTATAGAACGTTTCCCTGTTATAACGGAAGAATGCATTTTTAGCTTCATTAGAAAATACAGGATCAACTTTATTTAATACCAATACTACATAATGAGATTCAGCAGCTACATATTTATATACTGTTGGCGGTGGTGTAGCAATTGGCTTTGTTGTAATTGTGTCTTTTACTGGGGGAGGAACTTTTACAATAGGTGGTGCTGGTTTTGTTGTAGTGGTATCTGCTACTGGTTTTTGAACAACTACAGGAGCAGGAGCCACAGGTTTTGGTGGTGTAACACCATCGTCATTTCTTGTAACCACCAAATTCCTTAAATCATTCTCAATTTGTGCTCTTCTGCTAAGTACGTCTAACAAACCCGTTGCTTTAGCGGCTAAAGCTGTATTGGGGAATTGGGAAAGTATGGACTGTAAAACATTGGTGGCGGTGCTGTCATTCCTTTGTTTTATATAGTAGACGGCTTCAATATAAAGTAATTGAGGCGTCCAGAAATTCTTACCATATTTTTTATCGGCTTCTTTTTTTTGTGCGATAGCTTTTTCAAATTGTCCTTCTATAAACAAATCGTAAATGCCTTCATACGTTTTTGTTGCTTCTGAGTTGGCCGTGGTTGATTGCGGATTCTTACCTGTTAAAACAATAGTAGTGTAATTACTTGTTTGATGTTTTTCAAAAAGCGTTTTCTTCATAATTGCTGCATTTAACGCATCTCCATTTTTATTATAGCAATAATAAAGATTGAAAAGTACTTCGTCCATTTTTTCAAATGCGGGGAAACGGCTGCGTAATTGCTCCAGCGTAGTTGTACCGGCTGAGCAATCTTCTACTTCCTGCACATAAGCAATTCCAAGTGTAAATAATGCCTGTTGAATTGAATCATTCGATTTTTTAACCTGTTGTTCTGTTAGCGGGAGATTGGCGTATAACCCATCATATGTTAGTTCATTACCTGTATCTGTATTGTTATCCGGTCGGTCAGAATTTTGCTGCTGATTATTGCCCGTATTTTGTGCTCCTGCAATAAGGGTAGAACTTCTTCTCCAGTTGTCAACATTGGGCCGGGTACCCCATTTATTTTTAAAATCATTTTGACCTCTTGTTCGGGAGGTAGCATTGTAAAAATACCATTCACCCCGTTCCGTGCCGGCTGTTGGAAAGAGTATGGGAGGCGTGTTGTCCACAAAAGGGGAGCCAGTAGAAAGTGGTGTTTCATCTTTTAAGCCCTGTTGTTTGCGGAGTTGCTTCACCATTTTTTTAACATAGTCACGACGTTCATCTTCCGGCATTTTTGCGATGTGCTGGAGGCTATCTTGTCTTTCTATCACTTCAATATTTGCGGCCAGCTTACCAAGCATATTTTTTCGGGCAACAATGGCATCAATATTTTTGAGAGAGGGATCGTCCATTTTTAAACTATCATAAAAATTATAGGCATTCCGATATAATTTTTTATCGAATGATAATTCTGCTAATTGTAAAAAAGCTTTGTTGCGCTGCTCTGTATTATTGCTGGTGTATTGGGTGCTTTTTAATAATAAGGCTAGAGCTCCGTCTATATCTTTTCCTTCCAGCAACATCTGTGCAGCCATATAGTAAATAATATCCCGGTAGTCTTCATACCTATCTTTTTTTGCCATTTTCAGTAATTCGGCAACATTTTTTTCAATCGTCTTATCCCCTTCGTCTTTATTAGCACGGATAGAAGCCAGTCTTGCATAAATATCCAGTACGGGGTCGGTAGTATGAGCACTTACTTTACCATAATATTTTTCAGCTTCTTTATATTGGCCGCTTTTTTCATATAGTTGGGCCGCCAGGTATTCCCATCTTGCCTTTTCCTGTTGATTAGTAGCATTGCTTAATGCAAGTACTAAATGAGAGGCAGCACTATCCCACATGTTTTGCTTATAAAACCAAAAAGCCTGTACCTCATGCAAATCGTTTTGCAAACGTTTTGGGAATGCCGGGTCATTTTTTAATGTTACTATCATACTGGCAGCTTCCGGAAACTGATCCTGCGCCAGAAAATTTCTTATTTGCCAGATAAAAGCATCATTTCGGCTTGGCGGTTCCGAAAATATTCGTCGGGGAATGCTGTTTTTTTCTTTTGTGGAAACGCTGGAGGCAGAATTGCCGTCTCTGTTACTTCCGATGGCCAGGTAATAACCATCTTTTTCTTTTGGTGCAAATGCATAGTTGATAAACTGAAACATCAGGTAGGCAGAATCAAAATCTTTACGCAGGTAATAAGCAGCACCCCAAAGGAGGTACATGTTATCGACCCAATCGTTCCTTAGATCATGCAGAATAATACCAGTAGATGATTTATAAATAACAGAATCTAATTGAATAGAATCAGCAGCAGTTGCCTCTAATGTATAATTGTAAAACGGTAAAAGCTCTGAATAATCGTCTTTAAATGACAGTTTAGCCCTTTCCAATATTTCGTTTAGCTTATTATTGGCGTTGAAGTGGTAGTTATAGTGTGTAAACGTATTTTGAATAAATCTTTTAGGAAGTGTAAGTTTTTTATCTTCTGACTTTTCAGATCGTAAAATCCTGTCATCATATTCCTCGGGTTTTTTAATATCAAAGGAGATGCCCATCTGGCTAAAGGACTCAAAAGAAACCTGGCAGAGGATAAGGAGAAACAGTGTAACAATTGTAAATCGGTTGGGTCGCATTTTCGGGGGCAATCTAAAGTCTTATTAACTGAATTTCAAATATTTTAGGCCAGTATTTGCCTGTCACGAAAATACGGTCTGTATTAACATCATAGGCAATGCCGTTGAGCACATCGACCGTCCCATTCCGGGGAAGATAAGAACGAAGTGCCGATAAATTAATCCAGCCCGTTACCTTACCATTTTCAGGAGAAATCCGGACGATCATGTCTTCCGTAAATATATTCGCCCATATTTCACCTTTGACGAACTCCAGTTCATTGAGATGGCCGACAGGCGTATCGCCGTCACGGACACGTATTTCCCGCACCACTTTGAACGAATCCGGATCACGAAACGTGATGGTTGATGAACCGTCGCTCATCAGCAAATGCTTACCATCGGAGGTCAATCCCCAACCTTCTCCACGATATTTTATTTCCCTGATTTTCTGGAAGGATCGGACATCATAAATCAAAAGGGTTTCATTCTGCCATGTCAACTGATAAATTTTCCCCTTCAGCAAAGCAATTCCCTCGCCAAAATACTTGTGAGAAATTTTGACTTCTTGTATGATTTTTCCGGTCATTACTTCTTTTCGGGCAAGAGTTGACTTCCCGTTAAGACCAGTTGATTCATAGAAACAGCGCCGATGGAAAAA
>CAZXMP010000182.1:0-5829 GCA_964641575.1 uncultured Chitinophaga sp.
GTTGACCCTACCGTAAAGCTTACCACCGCTCCACACTGACCAGCATCACTACCTAACGTAATATTTGAAGGACAAGTAATCACTGGTGGCGTTACATCAACAACCGTTACTGTAAATGTACATGAAACTACACCACAAGAGTTAGTAGCTGTTGCTGTAACTGTAGTTACACCAACAGGGAAGAAAGTTCCTGATGGTATAGAATAAGTAATTACAGGTGCCGGTACACCAGTTGCTGTAGCCGGAGGATAGTTTACTACAATTCCACACTGTCCCGCAGGACTATTTACAGAAATGTTTGCCGGACAAGTAATTGTTGGAGTGGGGTTAACTGTAATTGTAAACTGTATTGGGGTTCCGGTGCAAGTTCCGCCTGCATTTGTAAATGTCGGCGTAACAGTTATAGTGGCAGTAACAGCCGCGGCTGTGGCATTGGTTGCTGTAAAAGAAGCAATATCACCAGTGCCGCTTACTGCAAGACCTATGCTTGTGTTATTATTTGTCCAATCATAAACAGTACCTGGTACCGAGCCGCTGAATGTAACAGCTGTAGTTGCCGCACCGTTACACAAAGATTGATTTGCTACCGCATTGACCGTTGGAGTAACTGGTGCTATATTTATAACAACAGGGTTGCCACTATATGTAACCGAACAAGAAGGATCTCCCTGCACTTGAACTACTATATTATAATTACCAGAGGCCAGTCCGCTAAAGGTATTAGATGGCTGGAAGCTGGAACCTCCATTCACACTATATTCTAATGTACCGGTTCCTGTAGCATTAACCACAATAGTCCCTGTTGGAGTTGCACAAGTTGGTTGAGTAACTGTAGGTGCAGATACAACCACATCACAAACAACACAAGGAGCATAACAGATTTCAAGTTCCCAACTATTAAGAGAACCGCCATCCCCACCTGCCAAATCAGATACAGTTAAGGTCCAGATTCCATCTACATCTTCACCATTTAAACCTGCAAGCGGATTAATAGATTGATAAGTACCGCTTATAGCAGGAGCAGCCCCATTACAGGTGGCCTCAAGATTAGCAGCCGTTAAAATTGCTGCATCATCAAAATTTAATGCAAGGTTATCACCACTGCAGCCAAAGGTTGAGGCAGGTACACCAGGTCTATCAAATAAGCTGATAATTGTTCCAGCAGGAGAGGTTAGTGTTACTCTTAAATCGCCTACAAAAGTATGTGCAATATTTAAATTCTTAACCTTAAGACTTGTGATTGTACCCACACATGCACCTGGTATTGTAATGGTAGAGTTAACAGTTGGTGTACCGCTAGTACTAATTACAACAGGTACATTTGTACTTACCCAAGTATTACAAAGAGTATTTGAAGTAGTAAACTGGAATATTGCCGAATAAGCACCATTTCCACAAGCATTAACAGCACGGCTTCTCCAGAAATAGGTAGTAAGATTTACCAATCCTGTTGTTTGGTATGATGGTGAAGTAAGGCCTGTTGCACTCGCAACAATATTTGTAAATCCAGCATCAGTAGCAACCTGTACCTCGTACGTTTCTGCTGAAGCTAAAGCATCCCAGGTTAAAAGCGCATTTGAAACATTGATTGCACCATCTGCTGGTAACAATAAATTTAATGCAGCCGGTGCTGCACTCTGTATTGTTACAGATAAATTATTATTTATTGAAGTAACTCCGTCGGTACCATTAACCACAATTGGATATGTGCCTGCAACAGCCGCTACTGTATTACTGATAGTCATAGTGCTGCTGGAAGGACCAACAACAGGGTTAGGTGAAAAAGATACAATTGTACCAGCTGGGTTTCCTGATGCATTTAAAGTAACCGGACCAGCAAATCCATCACCTACATTAACAGTGAACACAGCGTTAGCAGGCTGGCAAACTGATAAAGAAGTTACTGGTAAGTCAATAAAGCAATTGTTAGGCATATCAAAGGCCTCGGTTCCATCTGCAACACTACTTGTACTTCCTTGTATTGCACTAAAGCCCAATCCTCTTCTGGCAAATACTGTCCAGATAAGACAACGGTTAGCTCCGGCATTTAAAGCCTGGTCAGCTGCAATAATTGCGTTTCTTCCATCTACAAAACCGGGACTACAAGGCTGAAGCTTTAATCCTTCTGTTACAATTTCCATAGCGATATTAAAACCTGCTACCTGCCCATGTTTTTCAATTAGTTTCCAGGTAAGATCCCAAATCATTGTTGCCCAAACGTAGCCTACACCATGGGGTACTGCCGCTGTTTTTATAGCATCATAAGTTGATGGGTTTATGCCCATATTTGTTGAATAGGGAGTTGGCCGAATGCCGGGTCCATTTGCCGGCTGACCGAATAAATATGTTCCTATTCCTCTGGATGCTGTTCCAACATCTCCTGGTTTTAACGTAAGCATCAATGCATACCAATCGCTCCATCCCTCACCCATTTGCTCTGTATTGCTTAAACAACTGGTAGTAGCCGGACCTCCTGTAAGGCGATTTGAAATACCATGACCATATTCATGTACTATAACTCCATTATCAAGATCTCCATCCACATCAGGAGTCGGATTAATACCAATAAACATTTGCATTCTTGGGTTGCTGCCATCCGGAGGAGTTCCAAAATTGGCATTATTAGTACCACTTCCATCCTGTGCTTCTGCATTTACATAGTCACTACCAAGGCCGCCATTTCCATAATTATTTTCCTGAAAGTTCCCATTGAGTTCATCAAAACCATATCCATACATAAAGTCGTGTATGAAATTATTCCAATAGAATAAATTAGTTACTGCGGCAGGTCTGTAAGTACTAGGTGCAGTTGTTAGATCTAAAGGGAAAACAAAAACTAATCCAGCTCCGCCATCGGGACTTGAACCTACATCGGGAGTATTATTAGCGTCTATATCTGTGTATGCATGTACGTTATTTCCTTGTGTGGTAGTAAACTCTGCACCTACAACTCCGTTAACATCATGCCAGCCAAATGGGGAGGCTGTTGGATTTGCAGGATTTGATATTGTAGTACGACCATCTGAAGGTGGAAATGGCGCCACATGACTAGGACTTTCTACCGGATATCCATACACTCTGTAATCGGCGATCAATGTTGGATTAGGTATTGTATTATTTTTAATGGCCGCCAAAGTAGTTGGGTTGGCGTCAATCATTTTATGTGCTTTATTTAAATTATGGCTGCAGGTTTCAGTTGAAGTACCTCCGAAATTGCAGGATACTATATAATTGTTTTTATCCAACAACTCTCCGGTTGCAGCATCAACTCTTGCCAACCACCAATCCTGTCCATTCTTAGTATAAATTTCAACCTGCCAGGCTAGTCTTACTCCAAGCTTTTCAGTTGGTTGATAAACCAGTTGTACTTTAATATCCTGTAAAGCAATTGAACCTTTATCAAAAACCACTTCCTGAAGTGGACCAGTACCAGTTTGTTTTCGTACCAGGGCCTGAGTACCCTGAATGTTCAATACCCGGATGGCAGCTTGTACAGCCTGTTCTTGAGTAAGTACCGGACTTGCACTTAAGTTTGCTTGCCCCTTCATGGCAGCAAAACGGCTATTAAAAGTTAGTAACTTATTATCCTTTGTTACATGCACTCCCAGTATAGCATTATGGACTGGTATATTACCAATATGCTGCTGAAAATAAACATGGGATACGCCACTCTTTTTGCTGAATGTTTCAACAGAAAGCTTCATGGCAGATAAATCATCCGGGCCGGGTTTATCAACTGCCGAGGCTGACGTTATCAATTGCTTTGCAACTAATGCCTTTGATGACACCTGTGCATTTGCAGTAATAAAAAATAAAGAAAACAGTACTGTAGCGAGAGTAATGAGAGTAACTCTTGATTTCATAAATCAGGTTTTGGTTGACTAAAATGTGGTGCAGCTACTTATCAGAGAAAAAATAAATCAGTATGGTAAAGGTTTTAAATCGAGAACGATATTACGAAATATCTATAAAACAACAAAGTAGAAAAGTATTCGTATAAATACGAATCTCTACCCTTCAAAAAAGACTGCCTTGTTTTTTTAAAGTAAAAATTGAGCATCTAAATGCTACATACACTCCAAAAACCTAATTATATCACGACATTGATCATCTTATTTTTTACATAGATGATTTTTTGGGGGGGCTTTCCTTCCAGCCATTTTTTTACAATTTCGTCTGTTAGTACCAGTTCCTCAACCTGCTGTTGAGTAGCATCCAGTGCTATGGTAAGTTCTGTTCTTGTTTTACCATTAATGGCAACCGGGTATGTTTTGGAAGATTCCTTTACATATTTTTCTTCGAAGATTGGAAAGGCTGCCTCTAAAACCGCCGTGGTATTACCTAACAAACTCCATAACTCTGCGGCTATATGCGGGGCATAAGGTGCCAGTAATATTAATAAGGGCTCCAGTATTTTTCTTTTATGGCATTTCAGATCAGTGAGTTCATTGGTAACGATCATAAAACCGCTGACGCCGGTATTGAAACTGAACCGCTCGGTATCCTGTTCAATTTTGCGGATGGCATTGTGTAATACTTTTAATTCTGCTGCAGTTGGTTCATCATCATTTACAATCAACCCCTTCGTTTCGTCGGCAAATAATCGCCAGAATTTTTTCAGGAAGCGATGTACTCCTTCAATTCCTTTGGTATCCCAGGGTTTGCTCATTTCTACCGGGCCGAGAAACATTTCATACATGCGGAAGGTATCGGCACCGTACTTGGCAACTAGATCGTCGGGGTTAATTGTATTGAATTTTGACTTAGACATCTTCTCTGACAAAACTTCGATTGTAACATAGTCATAATCTTCTCCATCTTCAGAATCAATCCAATAAATAAAAGCTTCATTCCCTTTGTAACTAGGATTTGCAAGTTGATACTTTCGAAAATTTTTTCTTGTTAATCTATTCTTTTCATCCAAATAATCTCCAACATAGGGCATGCGCAGATATCCTAAATGTCTATCTGCCTTATTAAAGTAATATTCTATCCCTAAACCATTCTTAGTGATATTATTTTCAATTAGATCATTTTCATTTCCAAATACTCTGAGTTCCATTTCTTCACTATGCATTTTTTCAGCAGCAGTAGCAGTAGTTCTTAGAGACATCAAATAATAACCAAATGAAGTTATCATCCCCTGATTCACCAAACGCTTAAACGGTTCATCAAAACCGATATGTCCCAGGTCGTACAATACTTTCGTCCACATGCGGCTGTATAATAAATGGCCTACTGCATGTTCGGTTCCGCCGATGTATAGATCAACCTGGTTCCAATAATCACTTGCGGCACGGCTGCAAAATTCTTTTTCATTTTTGTTATCCATGTAGCGAAGAAAATACCAGCTGCTTCCTGCATAACCCGGCATCGTATTCGTTTCTAATTCCTGTGCTACCCATTCCGGAATATTCGCTAACGGACCTTGTCCATCTGGCCCCGGACCATATTTTTCTACATCCGGTAATACCAATGGCAACTCGCCTGTCCATTCTTTTGCTATTCCATCTTTCCAGGTAATTGGAAATGGTTCGCCCCAATAACGCTGACGGCTAAACGCCGCATCCCGCATTTTATAATTCACTTTTCGTTTGCCAATTCCAAGTTCTTCGCTAATTTTCCCTGTAGCTGTTCTCATATTTTTATATGAAAGATGACTATCCACACCACCCCATCCACCTGCAACTCTTTTTGCTCCTGACTCTGCTGGCGAGATAAGACCTAATTTTTGACCCTTCTTTCTTATTTCGTTTGACTGAACTTCTAGTGCCTTTACTTGTTGCAGTTCAGCTAACTTTGCAGCGTTAGATGCTTCTGCCATAGATT
>CAZXMP010000183.1:0-5822 GCA_964641575.1 uncultured Chitinophaga sp.
GGCGGCAGACTGCTGGGCCGCAAACAGATGATAATAGGTCAGCGTTAAAGAGAAGAGCAAAACAATGAATCATACAACACCCATTCCGACAACTACGGAATGGGTGTTTTTTTTAAAGTGTTTTTTGTAAAAGCTATTTAACTACAATACCCGAGGGGTCACTTACAAAAAGATAAGCATCGCTTTCTACAAAATCATTTGCTTTTATTTCAATAGCATAAGGCTTACTACCATTTACAGAAAATTTTGCAGGATAAATTCCATAGCCAATATTCGAGTAAGTGAGCCTGAATTCATGGTTGTCCATATATTCCATGTAGCCAATCAAATCCGGGTGGTGCTGAAAACGGCAAATAAGCATCTCACCATTTCTGGAAATAGTTATTCTTCCATAAACAGTATTATAAAAATCGCCAACATAGTTATCTAAATCGATTGGAGATGGATTCTTTTTATCAACTCTTTGCTTTAATGATGCAAGTTCAGCATCATTAATTTTTTTATTCTGGGCAAAAAAACCATATTGATATTTGCTTCTGTCAGTATATGGCATATTGGTATATGCATCCAGAATTTGATACCGAAGCGCTTCAAAAAAACTTTGATTATCATTATTTGTCAAGATGGTTATCCCGAGTTTTTCTTCCGGTACGAAACAAACATTTGTAACATGCCCAAAAGCTCCTCCAGTATGCCAGTATACCTGGCGACCATTATAATCAGTTGAAAAAACGCCCAAACCATAACCTCTGAAGTGGGTTGGAAAAGCCGGAGACTTTCTGCTTCCTGTAAGAATATTTACATCCCTTGTTGTTTGCAATACTTGCCAGGGGATAATTTCACGACCATTAAATTTGCCGCTATCTAGTTGCAGCATTAACCATTTGCTTAAATCGTTTACATTACTTACCATACTGGTTGCAGGGCCTAGATTATCTACATTGTCGAATGGAATTTTAGTAATAGAAGTAAAAAGATTATTATGAGGAGTGGCTACATTATTTCTTGTTGCCAAACCAGCAGTACTCATATAAGTATTATACATTCCAAGAGGAAGTAAAATAGTTTTTTGTACATAATTCTCCCAGCTTTGGCCGGTTACTTTAGCAAGAATTTCTCCTGCTACTAAAAAGCCTGCATTACAATACCCATAGTCTTGCCTGAACTCACCCGAAGGTTTTAAATAGCGCATCTTCCAGATAATAGAATCTTTGGCAAGATTAGAATCCCACAAGGTAAAATCTCCCTGGAATGTCTTAGTGCCAATGCGGTGACTAAGCATGTCTCTTATGTTGGCCAGCCTGGTTGAATTTGAATCATACAATTTGAACCATGGAATATATTTTGTGACTTTATCGTTAAGTGATAATCTTTTTTCCTGATCAAGTTTATCAATGTCTGTTCCCGTAAATAACTTTGAATTGGACGCAATAATGAACAATGTATTTTCATCTACTTTATCAGTTTTTCCAAGTTCTCTTACGCCGTAACCTTTCATCGCAATAATTTTTCCGTCTTTTACAATGGCTATTGCCAAACCAGGTATTTGCCATTGTTTCATTCCCCGCTCAATGTATCTGTCAAGACTATCGGTAATAAAACGGCTATTAGATTTAGTGTAGGATGAAGCTGGTTGAACAATAACAGGAGGGAGTTTTTCTGTTGCTACTTTTGTTTTTTCTTTTTCCTTAGCGGCCTGCTCTGCTATTTTAACGTCATCTTCTTTTTCCTTCGCCTTTTGCTCTTGTTTTACTTTGGCAAGAGAGTCGGGGCTTTGAGTTGTTTGTGCCTGTGTAACTATCATTGCAAAAAAGCAAGTGAAAACCAAGAAGAGTATTTTTTTTAAGTACATAGGAAAAAATTTAGACAATGAAAATAAGAATTATATAAAAAGGACCAGATTTACAGGAAGAGTTTTATAAATAAGAGTTTGGAAGACGAAGATTATTGCTTGTATTCACCATACACTTCTCTTAATGTATCAGCTATTTCGCCAAGTGTACATTTATTTTCCACCGCTTCAACAACTACCGGCATAATATTTTCGCCACTGGTGGCTTTATCGTTCAGTAACTGCAATAATTGATCGCATTTGGAATGGCTGCGGTTGGATTTTAGACGGATGATTTTTTCTGTCTGTACTGTTCTGATATTGTCATCAATCCGAAAACCTGGAATGGAAGGTTCGTCATTTGCCTGGAATTTATTTAGCCCCACGATAATTTTTTCGCCGCTTTCAATATTGCATTGATACTCGTATGCACTTCGGGCAATTTCGTTTTGGATAAAACCCTGTTCTATTGCTGAAACACTTCCGCCCATGGCATCAATTTTTTCAATCAGTTTCCAGGCGGATGTTTCTACTTCGTTGGTAAGTGATTCAACAAAATAGGAACCAGCCAACGGATCAACCGTATCTGGTGCGCCACTTTCAAAAGCAATAATTTGCTGTGTTCGTAATGCAATTCTTGCAGCTTCTTCGGTAGGCAAACTTAATGCTTCATCATAACCATTTGTATGCAATGACTGTGTTCCTCCAAGAACCGCTGCTAATGTTTGCACAGTAACTCTTGAAATATTATTCAGCGGCTGTTGTGCTGTAAGAGTGCTGCCACCTGTTTGAGTATGGAAACGAAGCATCATTGCTTTCGGTTCAGTAGCTCCCAGGTCTTTCATTATTTTAGCCCACATTTTTCTTGCGGCCCTGAACTTTGCTACTTCTTCAAATAAATTATTATGTGCATTGAAAAAGAAGGAAAGGCGTTTGCCGAAAACATTTATATCAAGACCTTTTTTAAGTGCTGCTTCCACATAAGCTTTTCCGTTACTTAATGTAAAAGCAACTTCTTGCACCGCCGTGCTGCCAGCTTCTCTAATATGATAACCTGAAATGGAGATGGTATTCCATTTTGGAACTTCCTGGCTACACCATTCAAATATATCGGTGATGATGCGCATTGAAGGTTTTGGAGGATAGATATAAGTTCCTCTTGCAGCGTATTCTTTTAAAATATCATTTTGAATTGTACCAGTAATTTTTTTTAAGTCGGCGCCTTGTTGTTTTGCTAACGCAACATAGAAAGCAAGCAAAATAAAACCAGTCGCATTAATCGTCATGGAAGTACTTACTTCTTCCAATTTTATTCCACTAAATAAAGTTTGAATGTCTTCAAGCGAATCAATAGCAACACCTACTTTGCCAACTTCGCCTTCTGCCAATGGATGATCGCTGTCATAACCAATTTGTGTTGGTAAATCAAATGCAACACTTAACCCGCTAACACCTTGTGACAATAAATAATGGTATCGTTTGTTGCTTTCTTCAGCGGTGGAAAATCCTGCATACTGACGCATGGTCCAAAGCTTACCACGATACATATCAGGTTGCACACCTCTTGTAAATGGAAACTCACCGGGAATCGCTGGAGCTGATGTGGGAATATCAGCAGCAGTATACACCGGCTTTATCTCAATACCTGAATCAGTATATTTTTTTGAATTACTCATTTCCTTTGTATATTATTTATTTAGCCAGATGTTATTCATCGTAAATAATCAGTCTAAAAACAAAGTTTCTGCTGCAGGCTCATTTCATTAATTTCTTGGCTTCGTGGTTAAGTGCTTGTGAAACCATCTCATGCAAAGCACCACCCGGTTGTGACATTAACACCTCTAATATCTTTTTATTCAGATCAACAGCTGATGCATCAAGCGGCAAACTTGCAGCCACCTGTTGAACCACCATAATGTTTTGTTCTTTTAAGTTTCGAACGGAGTCCCAGCTCAATTGGCTTACATATAATTGTGGTGAGCTGTTATATTCAAACACAGGTTTTATATTTTCAGTTAAAATGAGTTTCATCTCTTGTGCCGAAATACCAGGTTGGTTTAAACGGCTGATCAGGTTGGGCAGCGCAATTCTTTCAGTGAGTAAAACTAATCTTTCATAAGCCTGTAAACGTAAAGGAGTGCTTTCAAATTTATCGCTGGTTGTATCTGGAACTGCCGCAGCAGGCTTTCTCAAAAAAGCAATTACGGCAAGGACAATGGCAAGTGAAGAAAGAATAATACTTACAACAGGTAAATCCATAGGTTAGTTTTTATTTGAGTAAAGCAAAAATAGGGATAATAGCCTGTTAATTTCCGCACTTCGAAAAGGGTAATTTGTAACCTGATGAAAAGATTATTTATTTTTGCAGCATGGAAATAACACCAACAATACCAGTTACGTTAACTGCCGGAGCAATTACCGAAATCAGAAAGCTGATGGCAGCTGAGGGCTTTGATACTACACAAGTGTTGCGGGTAGGAGTGAAGGGAGGTGGTTGCTCCGGTATGACTTACATACTTGGCTTTGATCATAAGACCGATAAAGACCAGGAATTTGTAATTGATGGAATTGATTGTGTTATGGACAAATCTCACGAAATTTATCTTTTAGGAATGCAGGTGGATTGGCAGGATGGTCTGAATAACCGGGGCTTTACTTTTAAAAATCCTAATGCAAGTGCTACTTGCGGTTGCGGAACTTCGTTTGCTGTTTAACCAATTAATTAAACACCAAGGCTTTTATATATTTCGCCCAGTATTTCTTTATTATTAGCAAGGACTAATAGTTTATCACCTTCTTCCAGCACCGTAGAACCGTTAGGCTGAATATATTTTCCGTCTCTTACCAACAATACAATCATTGTAGGTTTGGGTAATTTTATTTTTACAATCGGTTTACCAACAGCTATACTGTCTCCCGAAAGAATTATTTCAACAAACTCTGATTGGATACTATCATAGAGCTCCATATCTAATGAGGTCATTTTCTTTGCTTTCTTCGGTACTATTACTTTCAACCATTTTGCAACTAACGGAAGGGTTGACCCTTGAAGTAAAACAGAGGAGGCCGAAATGAAAAATACTAAATGGAAAATAGTATCAGCTTTTGTAACTCCCGCTATTAAAGGATAGGTTGCGAAAACAATTGGGACTGCTCCTCTTAACCCTACCCAGGATATAAAAAGCCTTTCTCTTAGTTTCATTTTAAAGAAAGCCAAAGCAATAAAAACACCAATGGGTCTTGCAACGAACATTAGCACCAACGCTATTAACATGCCAGTGCCAGCTATTGGGACAATGCCTGATGGAAATACCAGTAATCCCAGGGTAAGGAACATTACAATTTGCATGAGCCAAGCCTGTCCATCAAAAAATTTGACCGCACTTTTTTTATGAATGAAATTGCTATTGCCTAACACCATGGCAGAAATGTACACAGCTAAAAATCCGTTTCCACCGATAAGGTCAGTAAAGGCAAAAGTGAAAAATATCATGGCCATTATCAATACGGGATAAAGTCCTTCTATTTCTAACTTTACTTTGTTGATGGCAAATGTCATTAGTCTTCCCAATCCATAACCAAGTAAACCCCCAATTACCATTTGTTTAATGAAATCAAAAATTAATTTAGCTATACTAGCATCGCCATTTAATACCAGGTAAGTAAAACTGATGGTAAGTATATATGCCATAGGATCATTGCTACCGCTTTCTAATTCCAGTAGTGGCCGGATATTTCCTTTTAGCCCGATACTTCTTGTACGAAGAATAGAAAAAACAGCTGCCGCATCAGTAGATGATACAATGGAGCCAAGCAATAAGCCTTCTAATAAAGTAAAATCTGTAATAAGATGTACAAATATTCCAATTGTGGCTGCTGTAAAAATTACACCAATTGTGGATAGTGAAATGCCATGACGTAAAACAGGTTTCACACTTTCCCATCGGGTGTCCATGCCACCGGAAAACAAGATGAAATTCAAAGCTACTAT
>CAZXMP010000184.1:0-5739 GCA_964641575.1 uncultured Chitinophaga sp.
GCAAAACAATGAATCATACAAAGCCATCCGCTAAACAGCGGATGGCTTTTTTTATTGACAATGAATATTCAAGCCATTAAAAAAATTTTTAATTAGGGGAATTATTTACATTGCATACGCATATTGATATGCCCTGAACCTACTACAAAATAAAAAACTGTGTTATGAGATTTAAAATCTACCTGAAATTTCTGGTTGTTTGCGCATTGTTATTTACTACTGTAAATGAAGCAGCAGGCCAGGAAATTAAAGCATCTGCATTGAGACAAATTCAATCGTTGCTAGACGAGAAAGAAAGTCGTAATCCCGTACAAAAGAAAATCAATTCCCAATTATTATATGCTATAAAGATGGAAAGGGGTGAAAGAATAACCATCGAAGTAGCAAGCCTGAATGTAGATGTAGATAAAGGGGCAGATGCAAAGGTGCCTGTTACTATTAAAGGTACTATTACAGATGCGCTGGTAAAGCAAGTTGTAGCCGCAGGTGGTGAAGTTATTCACCGTTCAAACATGTTCAACAGGCTGTTAATACGTATTTCTTTGGAAGCAATTGAACAACTTGCTTTGTTAAATGAAGTTGATAATATATTCCCTACAGCAAAGGCCAGTATTGCCGATATTAATAGAAAAACAAACGATGATGACAATGTCAATACTGGTGTACCTGCACGCAGAGTAATTGGAGAAATGCCTTTTAATAAATCTTTTGTAGATGATAGATTTAGTGATGCTGCATTTAAGAAAAGGGCAGAAAAAGTTCGGGAGCAAATCACCAAAATTCTGGCATCAGAAAAATTTAAGAAAGCAGAATTCATAGGTGCTGTTACCTCCGAAGGAGATGTAACACATAAGGCTGATTTAGCCAGAACAACTTTTAATGTTAATGGCAACGGTATTAAAATAGGCGTTCTTTCCAATAGCTATAACCAGTTAGGCCAGGCAGCCGCTAATATAACAGCAGGAGATTTGCCGGGAGTTGGCAACCCGAATGGTTTTACTACCCCGATTACTGTTTTATCTGATGTAACCGGATTAACCCAGGCAATTGATGAAGGAAGGGCGATGTTGCAGATCATACATGACCTGGCACCCGGCGCACAATTGTTTTTTGCAACGGCATTTAACGGTGATGCGGCTTTTGCACAAAGTATTTTAGATCTCCGTGCCGCGGGTTGTGATATTATTTGCGATGATGTATTTTATTTAAACGAACCACCTTTTCAGGATGGTATCATTGCCCAGGCGGTAAATACTGTTACAGCATCTGGCGCACTATATTTTTCTTCTGCTGGCAATCAGGGTAATAAAAATGATAACACATCAAGTGTATGGGAAGGCGATTTTACAGATGCTGGGTTACCGCCATCAACAATAAGTGGTGGAACAGTACATGATTTCGGTGGCGGCACCAATAATAATTTAATCACTTCCAATCAGGGTAATTCTATATTCCTATTCTGGTCGGATGCCCAGGGAGCTTCTGCAAATGATTATGATTTATTTTCATTGGATGGTACTCTGACAAATGTACTGGCTTCGTCAACTAATATTCAAAATGGTGACGATGACGCTTTGGAGTTTTTACCGGCACAAGCAACTGGACGTCGTCTTGTAATACTTAAAAAGACTGGAGCACTTGACAGAGCACTACATTTAAATATGTTTGGTAGCCGGATTAGTTTAAACACAGCAGGTCAAACACATGGACATAGTGCTGCTGCAGCTGCTTACTCCGTAGCTGCTACTGATGCAGATGGGCCTTTTCCGGCTGTATTTAATTCATCGAATGTTGTAGAAAATTTCAGTTCTGATGGGTTAAGGAGAAAATTTTATAACCCTAATGGAACAGCAATAACACCCGGTAATTTTCTTTTTGCAACAAATGGAGGTACTGTGTTACAGAAGCCTGATATCACGGCTGCGGATGGAACAATGACTACTGTTCCAGGGTTTCAACCATTTTTTGGAACCTCTGCAGCCGCACCACATGCTGCCGCAATTGCAGCATTAGTAAAGCAGAGATCCCCATCATTAACACCGGCACAAATACGTACTGCTCTTACTTCAACAGCAATAGATATTGAAACTCCCGGTGTTGACCGTGATGCGGGAGCTGGTATTATAATGGCATTCGAAGCTGTGCAATCAGTGCCAGCTACTCCCGGTCTTCAAGTAGGAACTGCCACAATAACTACAGAATCCTGTACTCCGGCAAATTCCGTTATTGATCCTGCTGAGTCTGTAACTATAAGCTTTTGCATACGAAATTTTGGAGGAGGGGCAACCTCAAATCTTGTTGGTACTTTATTGGCTACCGGGGGTGTAACTAGTCCAAGCGGCCCTCAAAATTATGGGGCTATAACAACAGGCACCACCGTATGTCGCACATTCACATTTACAAACAGTGCTGTTTGCGGTGGCACAATAACTGCTTCGATTCAATTTCAGGATGGAGCAACAAACCTGGGAACATTTACATACACATTCCCTGTAGGTGTACCTGTTACTACATTTACACAAAATTTTGATGCCATTGTTGCACCGGCATTGCCTGCAACCTGGACTACCGATTTCACGGGTGCTGCAAGTGCATGGACTACTTCTTCCACAAATCCTGCTTCTGCACCTAACTGTGCTTTTGGACAAGAAGTAGGAACGCCGGGAGTTACAAATCTTGTTTCACCCAATATTGCAATTACAAATGCAACAGCAAGACTTAGTTTTAGCAACCTATTTAATCTTGAAGCGGGATTTGATGGAGAGCTTTTAGAAATTAAAATTGGTGCAGGTGCTTTCCAGGATATTCTTGCAGCGGGAGGTAGCTTTGTAAGTGGTGGTTATAACGGTATCCTTGATGGTTCAACTGCTTTTCCTGGAAGAGCAACATGGACTGGTTTATCGGGCGGTACTACAGGTGCACCTACATATATCACCACAATTGTAAATCTTCCTGCATCCGCAGCTGGTCAAAACGTTCAATTCCGTTGGAGAGTTACATCTGACAATGGAACAGTTGCTGCAGGAGCACCGGGTGTTAAAATTGATAATATAACTATAAGTGATGGAGCAACTTGTTGCGTTCCTTCCGGACCACCACCAACAGTAACTATAAACCAGGCAGCTGCACAAGTAGATCCTACTTCTGTCTCGCCTATTAATTTTACAGTTGTATTTAATGAAACAGTAACTGGTTTTGCAACTGGTGATGTTACATTATCAGGAACAGCAGGTGCAACAACAGCAATAGTTACCGGTAGCGGTACCACTTACAATGTAGCTGTATCAGGAATGACAACCAGCGGAACAGTTATTGCAACCGTTCCTGCGGGTGTAGCTATAAATAGTGGAAGTATTTCAAACACGGCATCTACCAGTACAGATAACACTGTACAATATAATGTTGCCCCACCAACAGTGACCATTAACCAGGCTGTTGCGCAAGCTGATCCAACGTCTGCTTCTCCTATTAATTTTACAGTTGTATTTAATGAAACAGTAACTGGTTTTGCAACTGGTGATGTTACATTATCAGGAACAGCAGGTGCCACAACAGCAATAGTTACCGGTAGTGGTACTACATATAATGTAGCTGTATCAGGAATGACAACAAGTGGAACTGTGATAACAAATATTGCTGCAGGGGTGGCCACTAATTCTGGTGGTGCGTTAAATCTTGCATCAACAAGTACAGATAACCAGGTTCAATACAATGTAGCACCTCCTACTGTCACTATCAATCAGGCGGTAAGCCAGGCAGATCCAACAGCTACATCTCCAATAAATTTCACTGTAGTGTTCAATGAGCCTGTAACAGGTTTTGCAACAGGCGATATAGATTTTACAGGAAGCACAGCTGCTGGTACATTAGTTGGTACTGTTACCGGAAGCGGCACAACATATAATGTGGCAGTTACCGGAATGACATCCACTGGTATAGTTGTGGCCAGTGTTCCTGCAGGTGTTGCTATAAATACTGGTAGTGCTTTAAACCTTGCATCTACAAGCACAGATAATTCTGTTACATTCAATTTTGGACCTCCAACAGTTACAATAAATCAGGCAGCAGGACAAACCGATCCGGCATCTACTTTGCCAATTAATTTTACTGTGATATTTAATGAACCTGTAACTGGTTTTGCTACAGGTGATATTGATTTTACAGGAAGTACAGCTGGCGGAACGCTGGTAGGCACTGTTTCAGGAAGTGGAACAACCTATAATGTAGCTGTAACAGGGATGACATCAAGTGGATTAGTAATTGCTTCAGTACCTGCAAGTGTAGCGATTGATCTGGATGGGGCTGGTAACCTTGCTTCAACCAGTGTTGATAATTCGGTTACATTTATCAACTGTTCAATTAGCTGCCCATCAAACGTTACTGTGAATAGTGCATCAGGCCAATGTGGTGTAATAGTTAATTATCCTGCACCTACAGTTATTGGAACTTGCGGAACTGTTACTGCATCACCTGCTTCAGGAAGTTTCTTCCCTGTTGGTGTAACCACAGTTACAGTAACTTCAACCGCAGGTCCTACTTGCACATTTACAGTTACTGTTTTAGATGCTACACCACCAGTAATAACATGTCCGGCAAACATTACTATCAGTAATACACCAGGCTTGTGTTCAGGGATAGCAACATTTGCGGCACCTGTGGTTACGGATAATTGTACACAACCGGTTTCAAATACAAGTGTTACCTGGTCGCAAACGGGTCAGCGTGGAGCATTCTTTGATATAACGAATACAGGAGCACAACCAATAGTAGTCACCAGTATTAATCCGCAGATGTTCTCACCAACACCATTAACGGATGTTTTCTCGGTTTACTTTACTACAACAGCCACTACATATTTGGGCAATCAAACAACAGCTGGCGCATGGACGTTAAATTCCACAGCAAGTGTGAGTGTTCCGGGCAATGCTACCGCTACTGCCGGAGTAACTGTGCCGTTAAGCTCACCACTAACATTGGCCCCTGGTCAATCAAAAGGAGTTTACATTGTAGGTACTCAAAGTTTTGGAGGCGGCCCTGTTGCTTATTTAAGTAGCACTGGTACGCCAGCATATACAGGCCCTCAATCATTTCAAAACGGTTCATTAAGATTTAGTGGCGGGGTTGGTTCATCGGGATTGTTTACGGGAATATTTGGAACCGGAGCTCCTGGTAATATCAGGTTGTTTTATGGTTCTATATCATATAGTCCTACCTATACACAAACAGCAGGTTTACCAAGTGGTTCTGCCTTCCCTGTTGGAACAACAACCAACACATTTACAGCCACTGACCCATCTGGCAATACAGCTAGCTGTTCATTTACAGTAACGGTAAATGATACACAGGCACCAACTATTACTTGTCCATCAAATATTACCATTACAACACCTGTGGGTTCTTGTACTGCAGCGGTGACTTATGCCATACCAACAGGAGCGGATAATTGTCCTGGTGTAACAGTAGCAAGAACAGCAGGACCAGCCAGTGGTTCAGCATTCCCGATTGGTGTAACAACAATTACATACCAGGCAACGGATGCAGCAGGTAATGTTTCAACCGCATGTTCATTTACAGTAACTGTTATAGATGGTCAATTACCAGTAATAACAGCACAGCCGGTGAACAGAACAGTATGTGCCGGAACAACAGCCACGTTTAGCGTAACAGCCAGTAATGCTGTGAGCTACCAGTGGCAGCAGTGGAATGGCACGGCGTGGGTGAATGTAGCTGGGGCAACAG
>CAZXMP010000185.1:0-5710 GCA_964641575.1 uncultured Chitinophaga sp.
GAAAGAACCGTCATAAGAAGAGAAATAAGTAAGATGGTAAAAAGTATATAATGTAAATATGGTAGCCTTGTTACTGTATTTATATTATATACTTCATTTTTTCTGACTTTTCAGTCAACTGGTTGTTTGCCGTACTTGTTTGCACAAACCTTATTGCTCGCACAGTACTCCAATCATTCCCCGCACATATTGTACGGATTTTCATCAGCCAGTACCGACGCCATCGGAACAGCAGAAGATGTTTGATTTATGTAAGCTGTAATGAACAAAGAACTTATTATTAATGTTGCTCCGCAGGGAGTGGAAATTGCCCTGCTTGAGGATAAGAAACTGGTAGAACTGCATAGCGAAAAAAGCGATGCCCGTTTTGCCGTAGGTGATCTCTATTTGGGTAAGGTAAAAAAACTGATACCCGGTCTCAATGCTGCTTTTGTAGATGTAGGGTTTGAAAAAGATGCATTTCTTCATTATACGGATCTGAGTCCTTATGCAAAATCGTTGCTCAAGTTTACGAGCATGAGCATACAAGATAAAAGTGATGAGGGTCTTGACTTCAGCAAATTCACTATTGAACCTGAGATCATTAAAACAGGAAAAGTAAATGAAGTACTGGGTGGCAAACCCAATGTACTGGTTCAAATTTTAAAAGAACCGATTGCCGCCAAAGGTCCTCGACTAAGCTGTGAACTATCGTTACCTGGTCGTTTTGTTGTGTTAACTCCTTTTAATGATATTGTTGCTGTCTCCCGTAAGATTCATTCTTCGGAAGAAAGAAAAAGATTGCAGAAGATCGTAGAAGCAATCAAAACAAAAAACTTCGGTGTAATTGTAAGAACTGCTGCTGAAGGAAAGAACACAGCGGAACTACATGAAGATCTATCTGCATTAATTGAAATGTGGAAGAGTATTCAGCGCAACCTGAAGAATGCTGTTGCTCCTGCCAAAATTTTGAGTGAGCAAACAAAGGCCACCAGTATGCTGCGTGACCTGCTCAATGAAGATTTTAATAAGATCGTAATTAACGACCGCAACATATTTGCGGACACTAAAAATTATATACAACGTATCGCTCCTGAAAAAGCAGATATCGTTTCTTTCTATCAAAACGGCTCTCCGATTTTTGATTCATTTGGTATTACCAAGCAGGTAAAATCTTCGTTTGGCAAAACGGTGAATATGGATAGTGGTGCTTACCTTATTATTGAGCACACTGAGGCATTACATGTTGTAGATGTAAACAGCGGTTACAAAAGCGTAAGTAATAACCAGGAGCAAAATGCATTGGAAACAAACCTGGAAGCAGCAGAGGAAATTGCACGGCAACTTCGCTTGAGGGATCTGGGAGGAATTATTGTTGTGGACTTCATTGATATGAAACTTCCGGAGAATAAAAGAAAGCTGGTAGAAAGAATGGAAGAGTTCATGAGTCCTGACAGGGCTAAACATGCAGTACTTCCTATTTCCAAATTTGGCATTATGCAAATTACCCGGCAGCGGATGAAGCCGGAGATGAATATTAATACACAGGAAGTTTGCCCAAGTTGCAATGGTACCGGTAAGATTTCTTCTACCTTATTATTGGAAGATGATATTGAGAAGAACCTCAGCTATCTGGTTACACACAAAAACAGCAATCTTAAATTAGTAGTGCATCCAATTCTATACGCTTATCTTACCAAAGGTTGGTTCTGGAATACAAGAATGGCTAAATGGAAAAAGAAGTTCGGTCAAAAAACAAGGTTGGAAAAAGATAGTAATTACCATCTTACCGAATACAAATTCTTCGACCAGCATGATGAAGAAATTAAATTATAAAAAAATCCCCTCGTTTTAAACGAGGGGATTTTTTATTGAGTTCTTTATGTATGATTAATAGCCTGAGTTTTGAACAATAATGCCGTTTGTTGCATCAACTTCACGCTGAGGAATTGGGAACACCAATTCATTCGCATTATATGCAAATCCATCTACGCTTAGACGCAATCTTTTTACATCAGCAATAGCATGTCCTTCGTGTGCCAGCTCCAATTTTCTTTCTAAAAGAATATCAGCAAGTGTTACTGCAAGTGCGGCAGGTAATCCTGCTCTTTGATGAGTACGATTATAATCATCGACAGGTGTTGCCCCAACTACAGTACCAGCTCTAAAATTTGCTTCTGCACGGGTAAGATACATTTCTGCTAAACGGATAATTGGTAAAACTCTATATTGTTGCTGCCATTTACCGCTACGTACATCACCAGCACCTGTGTAGAACATTGCCAATCTTGTATCTAAAGGATTGTACAGTGCAAGATGGCTAGCTTGTATTGATACATCGCCATCACGGCCACCAAATGCAGGAATAGACCAGTACAAATGCATGTTGTTATCGCCATCTAAAGCACTTACCTGCATTGCAAAAAGATATTCTGATGAATTAACAGTATTATTAAATGCACCGGCATATGTAGGCGCCAAACTTCTGCCATTAGCTGTTGCTTCATTGATAGCCCTATTGGCTGCATCTCTTGCGCCAGGATAATTTTCCATTTGTAAGTAAACTCTTGACAACATTGCCGCTGCTGCTGCTTTGGTAGCAAACACCATTCTTGTAGTGGCATTTGATCCAGGATTTACTGAAGGAAGCAGGCTTTCAGCTTCATTAAAATCTGCCAGTATTTGTGTAAATGTTTGTTCAACTGTACTTCTTGGAACTTTTGACGACTCATCAATTCCTCTTGTTGGAGTTAATACTAATGGAACACCAAGATTAGTAGTTACACTACCAGCACTGTATGGTTTTGCAAATAATTTTACCAATTCAAAATACATGCTAGCTCTTAAATACAAGGCTTCCCCTTTAACTCTATTCTGATCTGCAGGTGCTACGATACTAATTGCACTTAGTATATTATTAGCCCTGTTTATTGCATCATAAGCATCGAGCCATGTATCTCTTACAAAACTATTTGTTGTGATCATTGCTTTCTGCCAAATCTCATCAGGCTGGTTAAAAGTTCCTTCCCATCTTATTTCGTCATTCGCTGCTAAAAGTTCAGAAAACAACAGGACATTACCACCATACAAATCGCCATCAGAAATAGCATCATAGGCGCCATTCAGAACTTTTTTTACATTCGCATCTGAGGTAAGAGCAACTTCCTCAGCTACACTTTGGTAAGGAAATAGCTCAATCTTTTTATCGCAGGAAGCGATAGAAAGAGAAAGTATAGATAAGATAATTATGTTACGTTTCATATTATTCATTTTAAAGATTAAAACCCAAGGTTAATTCCAAAGGTTAATGACTTGATTTGTGGAGCAGCATAAAAATCACTACCCTGGTTACGGTTACCTGCACGATAATCTGTATTAACTTCTGGATCCCATCCAGTATAATCAGTGAAAGTAGCCAGGTTAATTCCTGTTGCAAAAATTCTGGCTGAACGGATTTTTAATTTAGTAAGTACTGTTGAAGGGATGTTATAGGCCAATGTTACGTTTTTCAAGCGAACGTATCCACCATTCTCAACATAGCGGCTTGAGGCATTGATACCATTACCATAACCTAATCTAAGCTGAGGAACTTGTGTAACATCACCTGGTTTTTGCCATCTATTTAATTGGTCGCTTGTTTGATTATCAAACCAATCAAAACTGGCTGACATAAAACCTCCGCCACCGTTTTGTATTTGATTGCCAAATACTCCCTGGAATAATACGGCTAATTCAAGTCCTTTATAACTGAATGTATTATTTAAACCACCAATCCAATCAGGATTAGGGTTTCCTACAATAAAAGGTGCTGCGTCATTATAATCATTGGTAGTAGTTTTTCCATCTGCAAGATAATATAGGGCATCACCGTTAGCAGGGTCTGCACCTGCAAACTTAGGACCATAGAATACACCAATAGCCTCTCCTACTAAAAGTGAATTCAAGAAACGGCCATCATTACCAGGTAAGATAGTTTGGTCACCATCAAGCTTTGTAATTTTATTAGAGTTCTTTGCCAGATTAAAATTCGTTGTCCAGGTAAAGCTCCTGCTTTTAACGTTGGTTGAATTCAATACAAATTCAATCCCTTTATTCTGCATAGAACCTATATTCACTAACTGAGTAGTAAAACCAGACGTACCCGGTACCGGAACACTGTAAAGCAGGTCTTCAGTATTTCTAACATAGTAATCAATCTCACCGCTTATACGATTGTTCCACAAACCGAAATCTATACCGATATCCAATTGCTTATTCTTTTCCCAGGATAGATCCGGGTTTGGCAATTGAGTTGGTATTAGACCTGATTGATTATTATACTTACCGGCGCCAAATAATCCTAATTGGCTAAAATTACCAATCTGGTCGTTACCATTTACACCATAACTACCCCTGATTTTAAGGAAGCTGATTAGGTTAGATGAAGAAAGAAATTTTTCTTCACTTAATACCCAACCGGCAGAAACCGCTGGGAATAAACCATAACGATTGTTCTTACCAAATTTGGAAGACCCGTCTGCACGAACACTTACAGAGAATAAATACCTATTATTGAATTTATAGTTAGCCCGGCCAAAATAAGATACGATAGCAGACTCTGTTTTAGTAGTACTACCACCAGTTATACGACCGGCACTTGCAAGTGTCTGTAAATCTTCAACGGGGAAATCTTCACCAAACACACTAGAAAAATCTTGTGTGAATTTTTGATAAGACATACCAAGCGTAGCATCAATGTCATGCTTCTGAGCAAACGTTTTGGTATAGCTGAAATAATTGTTCGTATTAGTTGTAAAATTTCTGAACCAATCAGATTGACCATAACCATTTGTAGCAAGACCTGTCAGGGTTCTAAATCCTCTGAATAATACATCGTTTTGATTTTGAATATCTGCCCCAAATTCCGATCTGAAAGTAAGTGCTTTCGTAAACTTATAAGCTAGATATACATTACCAATATTTCTAAATGTAGTTGACTTATATGTGGAGTTCTCCGTTTCAATCAACCCATTATAATAAGTAGTTGTTGGTGTATTATATAAAACACCATTTAAATCCCGAATAGGTGTAATTGGAGCTAATGCTACTAACTGCATTGGAGTTTGAAAGGCATTATCCAGGTTGTTTCTATTACCAACTGTACGGGATACACCAAGATTGATTCCAATCTTTACTTTATCACTTGCATCATGTTCAAGGTTAAAACGTGTTGATATACGTTCAAAATTATTAAGGATCAAGATACCATCAACATCATTAAATCCCCCACTGATATAGAATTTAGTTTTATCATTTCCACCTGATGCAGTTATATCAACCATTTTAGTATTTGCATCCGGGTTAAAGGCTTCTTTTTGCCAATCTGTGTTTGTTTCTAAATTCCTCCAGTTTGAATAACCGGAATAACGGGTAAGCCTGTTTTCCGCAAATTGCAACCATGAACCTGCATATTGAGCAGGATCTAATGGATCAACCCCTTCTATAATATCACTATTTATTGCAGCTTCTCTTAATAGATCTACATATTGTCTTGCATCTAAAAAGCTTCTATAACCAGTTGGTTTATTAGAACCATATTGAAGATTTACTCCAAGATTTGTTCTTCCAGCACGGCCTTTTTTTGTAGTAATGAGCACAACACCACCGGCAGCACGGGAACCATAAATAGATGCAGCAGACGCATCTTTTAATATGTCGAAAGTTTCAATATCATTGAAATTAAGATCTGCTA
>CAZXMP010000186.1:0-5701 GCA_964641575.1 uncultured Chitinophaga sp.
ATAATCCTTCTTCGTCGGTTATGCGTTGCCCGGCTTTTACCTTATCGGCTATCGCTTTCAGATCGGAGGATATATCGGTTGTAGCTATCATATTTTCTATAACAATTAATTGGTGGCAAAGTTACGATTCAGCAGCCTATTTATTAAACTGTAAAATCCTTATCTTCCCTATTCAATGTTTTAAATAAAACAAAAACAGAGTTATGAATCTAAAACTCCGACTAACTGGCCTTAGTTTTCTACAATTCTTTGTTTGGGGTATCTGGCTTATATCATTAGGTGGTTATATGTTTATAAGTTTTGGCAGTGAGCCTAATATCGGTTCAAAGATCGGTAACACATATGGAACAATGGGCTGGGCCTCTTTAATTATGCCTGCTTTGATGGGTATATTGGCAGATAAGTATATAAGGGCTGAGATTGTATTGGGTATTTGTCATATCCTGGGTGGTTTAGGTCTATATTATGCAAGTACCGTAGATAGTGCTGGTGAAATGTTGTGGGCTATTTTTTTAGTAAGTTGTTTTTACATGCCAACCATTGCATTGAGCAATTCCGTTTCATATAGTTTATTAAGTAAAAGTAATCTTGATGTTCAAAAAACTTTTGCTCCTATTCGTGTATGGGGTACTGTAGGCTTTATTATAGCAGAGTGGGCAGTAGACTTATTAGGATGGACTCAAAACAACAATCAATTTTATTTTGCAGCAGCAGCAGGCATATTAACAGGGTTATATTGTTTTACATTACCCCGTGTTGAAATCAGTAAATCACAGGAGAAAAAATCTTTTGCATCCCGTTTAGGTTTGGATGCTTTTCAGCTGTTTAAGACTTCTATCATGGCGAAATTCTTTTTGTTTGCTATGTTGTTGGGTGCTGCTTTACAGATAACAAATATGTTTGGTAATCCTTTTCTGGGCGACTTTGGAAAAATTCCAGAGTATGCAGAAAGCTTTGCAGTGAAACATAGTAACATTCTTATCTCCCTTTCGCAGATTTCTGAATGTTTATTTATTCTGGCTATACCTTTTTTCCTGAAACGTTTTGGAATAAAACAAGTAATGTTTATAAGCATGGTAGCATGGGTTCTCCGATTTGGATTATTTGGTGTTGGTAACCCGGGCTCTGGTTTATGGCTCCTTTTATTATCTATGATTGTATATGGAATGGCCTTTGACTTCTTCAATATATCCGGTTCTTTATTTGTCGACAAAGAAGCTAAACCCGAAATAAGAGCAAGTGCACAAGGCCTTTTTATGTTAATGACGAATGGACTCGGCGCAATTTTAGGGGGCCTATTTGCAGGCAAAGTAGTTGACTATTTTACAGATGCTTCCGGCAATAAAGATTGGCAAAACATATGGTTCACCTTTGCAGGGTATGCGTTGTTAATTGCAATAACCTTTTTAGCCATATTTAAATACAAACATAATCCGAATGATGTAGCAGAAGTGAAGCATTAGAAATGCTCTTCGTCTTTGTGGTAAAATAGTATTTTCGGGCATGGCTTTATTAACTGTAACTGGTATTGGCAAAAAGGAAAATGATGTTTTTACAGTAAAGGACATACACTTCACTCAACATGCTGGTCAAAAAATTGCAATAGCTGGCGAAACAGGTTCCGGCAAAACAACGCTGCTTAAAATGATTGCGGGATTATTACAACCTGATGAAGGAACTGTTTATTTTGAAGGTGAAAGAGTGCTTGGCCCTTTTGAAAAATTAATTCCCGGTCATTCTGCCATTGCTTACCTCAGTCAACATTTTGAATTACGCAATAATTACCGGGTAGAAGAAGAACTGGAGAGTAAGAATTTATTGACTGATGAAGAAGCCAATAAGATTTACCGCATTTGTAATATTGAACATCTGCTAAAAAGAAAAACGAATGAACTGTCCGGCGGCGAAAGACAACGCATTGTTTTAGCAAGATTGCTGACCACTTCACCCAAATTATTAGTGCTGGATGAGCCTTTTTCCAATCTGGATCTGGCACAAAAGAATAATATAAAATCTGTATTGCTTGATATTGGTTCAAAATTGGGAACCAGTTGTATCATTGTATCGCATGATGCAGCGGATACCATTTCCTGGGCAGATACAATAATAGTGATAAGAGGAGGGCAGATAGTTCAACAAGGAACGCCGCAAGAAGTGTATAACTATCCCGTTGATGAATATTGTGCAGGATTATTTGGCGAGTATAATTTGTTAAGTACAGAAAATGCAACAGCATTTAAAGTTGATCGACAGCAATTAATAAAACGGCCAGAACAATTCAGAATTGTTGCTGAAACTACTTCGGCGGTAATAGCAATTGTTCAAGCTGTTTATTTTTTCGGAAGCTATTTTAGTATTGATGTATTGGTAAATGATCAACTACTACGGGTAAGAACCCACCATGATAAATTCAAAAGCGGCGAAACGATTTATCTGGCCATCAAATAATTACTTAGCTGTTATATCCTCTTTCTCATACGGCCCTTTGAATTTCGTTGGATCAATTGCAAAGTGGCGGGTATAGATATTTGTTTTTTGAAAGAGATTTTTTAACCAGGTAGCCGTTTGTACAAATCCTTTTGCATCTTTCGCATCAAAATCATTTAACTCCAGGCCGTTTGCTTCTTTCATCATTGCCTGGGGGTCATCCAAATAATAATAAAGTACAGCCAGATTAAAATAGCTGGCATACCTTATTTTCCGATCATGTTTATTGGTAGAAGGATATTTCTTTTTGATCTTTTCAAAGTAATCGATCACTGGCTGTAGTTGTTCACGGGTACCTTCAATGGAACTGGTAGCATTCATGCTAAACAATACTTCATTCATTTGTTGGAAGGCATTTCTATGAGCAGCATATTCAGGATGCTTTCTGCTATCGATGATCCACATAAAATCATTCGAGGTCGTTTCACCAAACCCAAAATTGGTAGTGATACGTTCACTTAAGTAATGCATGGCTTTATTTACACAGGTTCTGTATAAGTCTTTTGTAACCGCCAATGAATTTATAACGAAATATCCTTCTGCCAGATGCCTGATAGCAAACTCCGGGCTTCTGTACACTTGCTTATGCCTGCGGTCTGCTAATTGCTGGTCCATAATATGTATACCTGTATAATCTGTAATGGTGGCGTTTGCATCAAATGAATAGATTACTTCCTGCCGGTAATAAATGCGGGTGCCGGTAACATTGCCATTCCTGTCTTTAACAGATTCTGCTCTTTCTTTTACTGAAACAGATTCCGGTAATAAATCTCCTAGTTTCACTTTTATGCTGATATGGCCATCTTGGGAAAGTTTTCTCCATCCTTCGAGTACCACTGTTTTTTCAGGTGACAAATCTTGCAAAAAGGATTGCATTAACTGAGTTCCTTCCACTTCAACATTATATGTGCGAAAAGTGCTATCCAGTTTATATTCTGGTAACGATCGATGTTGCACAGTAAAGCGATACCGGTCAAGATCGACCGATTTTTGTGCAGCAATAACAATTGGAAACAGGAAAAAGGCAAATAGGTATAATTTTTTCACAGAGGTGGATTTTGGGTACCTCTAAGAACGCAATAATTTTACAAATATTTTCAAAAATGGGTCTATTCTTTCGGTTCAACTAAGCTTTGATTACTGCGGGCAAGGATATTTACTTGGCTGTATTACTATATCGCTAAAACAAAAATCCCAAACTCCATCAACTGGAATTTGGGATTTACTATTTGGAGTTTTTTTTATTAGATGTGAGCTTCAATTTTTTTCACAAAGTTTCCTTTTGGTTGAGCACCTACTAACTTATCAACTACCTGTCCGTTTTTAATGAATAAGATTGCAGGAATAGAAGTGATGCCGTAGTTCATAGATACGTTTGGATTGTTATCTACGTTTACCTTACCAATGTTTACTTTGCCATCGTACTCTTTGCTAAGCTCTTCTATAACCGGCCCGATTGCACGACAAGGTCCACACCATTCTGCCCAGAAATCGACTACGGTTAATTTATCAGAAGCGATTACGTCTGCCTGAAAATTTGAATCTGTATACTCTTTTGCCATTGTTTTAATTTTTGTTTTAACTGTTATGGGAGGACAAATTTAAGACCGTTCGGGTTAACATGCAGTAGTGACGTGGATTTGTGCAAAACTTGTCAGCCACTTATGTCAGCCAGCTTGCAAAGCTGCTAAAAAGGCGTTGATTTTAAAGCAGATTCTTAAATATGTAGTCCTTTTACTACATATCAATTTAACATCATTTGTAGTTTGTTTTCGTTTATATTAACTCGTTTGCACCTGCACTTCAAACTCAGGACTTTTCTCTAAAAATTCTATCATCTCTTCATTCATTTGAAAACCGGTACCGGATGTTACTAAACTGATTTTCATCTTATTCTTGGGTTCATGTAAAACGAATTTCAATGTAGCTTCACCACGATTGGCTTTCATATTCTTTTCTACAAATGTTAGCACTTCCGGTGTAATTGCTTGCGGATGAGCTTCAATGGTTATTGCCTTTGTCATATTTCGTTTCATCGTTTCTGCCAGTGAAACGGAGCCGACCACAAATTCAAATTCATCTTTATTATACCGTGGTTTAAAATATCCATTGATCAATACAGTGCTTCCCGGTTGTAAAATTGGAGTAAGCCGCATATAATTTTCACTGAACAACGGAAACTCTGTTTTGCCTGAGTAATCTTCTACCACAAAGTATCCATATTTGTTGCCGCTTTTTGCAATGCGATGTTGTGCATCTGCTACCAAACCAACCAAACGAAAAGGTCTGCCAGGATTCGGCTGCATTTTTATCGCTTCTTTAAATTCATTGAAGTCAGCAATGGGTGTTACTCCATAATGTCGCATTTCAAATTTGTAATTATCCAATGGATGTCCACTTAAAAAGATACCTGTTACTTCTTTTTCATGGTCGAGTTTTTTTACTAATGGCCATGGCTCGCAATCCGGTATTCTCGGTGGTGGTATTTCCATACTGATTGGTAAGTCACCAAACAATGTGTTGGTAGTAGTGGCATTTTGTGTTGCCATTACTTGACCATACTTAATTACTTTTTCCAATCCGTTTATCATTTCACCTTCGGGAACATGGAAATATTGTGCCCGGTGGTATTCTGTAAAACAATCGAAGCCACCTGCATAGGCCAGGCTCTCCAATGTTTTTTTATTGACAGTGCGTTGATTAATGCGTTTGATGAAATCAAAAATGTTGGGGAACGACCCAGCTTTTTTTCTTTCTTCAATGATACTTTCTACAGCCGCTTCGCCTACACCTTTTAATCCACCTAAGCCAAAACGAATTTCGCCTTTATCGTTTACAGCAAATCCTTTTAATGATTCATTGATATCTGGTCCCAATACTTTTAATCCCATTCGCTTACACTCTTCCATAAAGAAGGTGATCTTATCAATACTGCCAGCGTTGTTCAATACGGCCGACATATATTCAGCAGGATAATGTGCTTTTAAATACGCTGTTTGATAAGCTACATAAGCATAACAGGTAGAGTGTGATTTGTTGAATGCATATTGAGCAAATGCTTCCCAGTCGGTCCATATTTTTTCTAACTTCTCTGCCGGTAATAATTTTTGTGTGGCACCTTCAATAAATTGCGCCTTCATTTTATTGAGTACCGCAATTTGTTTTTTACACATTGCTTTTCGCAATACTTCTGCATCTCCTTTACTAAAACCGG
>CAZXMP010000187.1:0-5667 GCA_964641575.1 uncultured Chitinophaga sp.
TGGCCACCATCGTAAAGGCAGCTGTATTTATTGCTTTCATACGTTTGTTTGATGATGCATTTGGTTTATTGCATTTGCGATGGAAATTGCTCGTAGCAATTATAACCGCATTAACATTATTCGTTGGAAATATAACCGCAGTATTCCAGCAAAGTGTAAAAAGAATGTTGGCCTACTCCAGCATTGCGCAAGCCGGATTTATGATGCTTTCCTTATATGCAATGAATGCTGAAGCTAAAGAAGGCCTGATGCTGTATGTAGCCGCTTATAGTCTTGCTACAATTGGAATTTTTGCAGTACTTATAAAAATGAGTGATTATACGTTTGATGGCTTTAATGGGTTTGCAAAGCACCAACCTTTGCTAGCCGCTACAACCACTGTATTCCTTTTATCGTTGGCAGGTATTCCATTAACAGCCGGATTTCTTTCTAAATTCTATATGTTGAAAGCGGCATTAGGTACAGGCAAACATCTATGGCTTGTTATAGTGGCCGTACTAATGGCAGCAGTTAGTGTTTATTACTACTTCAGAGTTATTCAGGCCATGTATTTTAAAGAGGGAGAAAAGCAGCCAATGGAAGTGTCTAAATCTTTTAAATGGACGCTGGTTCTGTTAGCTGCGCTGATTATACTATTAGGCATTTTCCCCAACCTTTTACTTAGCTGGCTTTATTTCTGATTTCTACCAATCTGGTAGCATCGAAACAACTTTCCTTAATTTCGGCTACAGGTATGAAGTTCCGTGATGTTTTTCTCCTTGCTTTCCGAACTATCCGCAGTAATAAGTTGCGGACAGGGCTTACTGTTTCCATTATAGCATTTGGTATTATGGCTTTAGTGGGCATTATCACCGCTATTAAAGCAATGAATCAAAAGTTAACAGAGAGTTTTTCTACCATGGGGGCAAATGCTTTTACTATCCGGTTCAAAGAAAGAAGTCTTCGTTTTGGAGGAAACAACAGGGAGATTGAAGTTTCTAAAAAAACAACCCGAAAAGAAAAAAAATCGAGTCTCGGAAAGAATATTTCTAAAGTAGAGGCAGAGCAATTTATCAGTCGTTACGATTTCCCTTCTATAAAAAGTATATCCATATTTGGTGGTAGAGCTAATACTGCGCTATATCAAAATAGAAAAACAAGTCCTAACGTAACTGTATTTGGCGGAGATGAAAATTATTTATTACTCAATGGTTTCTCCTTACAGTATGGTCGAAATTTAAATCATCTTGATGTAGAAACGGGCCGTAATGTTTGTGTGCTTGGGTATGATGTAGCAAAAAAATTATTTCGGGAAGGGATAGACAAATCAATAAACACAATTATTCGGTTAAATAATATTCCCTACAGAGTAGTAGGTGTTTTAGAAAGCCGTGGTTCCACTTTTGGGTTCAGCCGTGACAATATTATTATCACAACTTATTATAATGTAGATAGAAATTTCCCTTCCAACTTTTCTTTTGTAATAGCCGTAATGACCAACGACCTTTTAAAAGTAAACGAAGCAATGGGAGAGGCAGAAGGTACATTCAGATCTGTTCGAAAGCTTAATACCACGGAAGACAATAATTTTATTTTAGATCGAAGTGATAGTATTGCGGCAAGGGCAATGAACAGTCTTCGATTCCTTACGTTGTCAGCCACTGTAATTGGATTAATTACGTTAATAGGAGCTGCTATTGGCTTAATGAATATAATGCTGGTATCTGTGTCCGAACGAACAAGAGAAGTGGGCTTGATAAAAGCCATAGGTGGCAAAAGAGAAATGGTGAGCCGGCAATTTTTATTAGAGGCTATGATAATAAGTGTGGCAGGAGCCATATTTGGAATAGCTCTTGGTATCCTGGTAGGAAATCTTTTTTCAATTGTGTTAGGAACTGGTTTTGTGGTTCCATGGAACTGGGTTTTGTATGGAATTATTATCTGTACTCTGGTAGGTTTGTTAGCCGGCCTTTACCCGGCAATCAAGGCTGGAAAACTTAATCCTATAGAGGCTTTACGATACGAATAAAAAAAAGGGATAATATTGATTGCAATTCAATTCTGTGGAATTTGTATGAAATTCTTATCAAATTATTTATCAGGGAGTTGTTCCATTTGAAAAAATCCTTAACTTGACCCTTCCTATTTAAAAATTGGAAGGAAAAAGTCTACTTTAATGATTTTTTCTTAGCATTGTGACTCTTAAAAAAGACGGATTAGTATCTAACATTTTAAAAATTAAAAATTAAGAACATGGCAGAGATTAAACCAACTGCAACAGCATCTGTTAAGGCGACATCAGTTCAACCAAAAAAAAGCAGTAACGCTATTTCTTGGATTGCACCAGTATTTTGTATTGTGGCAGGTTATGCGATTTGGCGTTTTATGATGGGAAACCCAAGTGGATTTAATGAACCAGATCCTTCTGGCGGATTTTGGCCTCACCACAAAGGTCCTAAAGATGCATTTAGCGCAATTTATGAGGGAGGTATTATCGTTCCATTATTGATTGGAATGTTGTTGATTGTTATTGTATTCTCTATTGAGCGTTTCTTAACAATTCGTAAAGCATTGGGTAATGGTTCTATTTCTGACTTTATCAGAAAAGTACAATACCACCTCGCTAACCGTAATGTTGATGCTGCACTTTCTGAGTGTGACAAACAACGTGGTTCTGTAGGTAATGTTATGAAAGCTGGTCTTCGTCGTTATAAAGAAATGATTAACGAGGGAGGTTTAAATACAGAGCAAAAAGTCGTTTCTATTCAAAAAGAAGTAGAAGAAGCGACGGCCCTTGAATTGCCTATGTTACAGAAAAACCTTGTTTTCCTTTCTACTATTACTTCAGTTGGTACCCTTGTGGCCCTATTAGGTACGGTATTAGGTATGATCAGGTCTTTCGCAGCCTTAGGTCAGGATGGCGGTGCCGGTGCTGCAGGTGATCTTGCGGTAGGTATCTCTGAGGCCCTTTACAATACGGCTTTAGGTATCGGTACTTCAGCTTTAGCCTTAATTATGTATAACGTTTTCACTACTAAGATAGATTCTATTACATACGGCATTGATGAGTCTGGCTTTACGCTTACTCAAAGCTTTGCTTCTCTGTATAAATAATAGAGAAAATACCCGTAAAGCGGTATGGAATTTTGTAATGAATTCATCTAATTAAAAAAGTAGAAAAAAATGGGACATGCTAAAATTCAAAAGAAAAGTACGGATACGGATATGACCCCCTTTGTGGACATAGCCTTTCTGATCCTTTCCTTTTTCATTATGGCTACCAAATTCAAACCCCCAGAACCCGTTGAAATTAAAACTCCCGGGTCTGTTTTATCGCAGAAATTGCCTGATAATAATTCCGTATTAATTTCTATTGATTCATCCGATAAGGTTTATTTTTCTGTTCTTTCAGAAAAAGATAAGACCAAATTTGATGATATCATTAACGGAATCAATACCAGTCAAAACTTGGGATTAACTCCAGCTGAAATCAGCAATTTCAGAAAAACAGTAATGGTGGGTGTGCCTTTTGGTGGTCTTAAACAACTATTGGCTACCGATGCAAAAGAACAAGGTAAGCTTAAGCAGCCAGGTATTCCAGTACTGGACTCTGCCACTAACCAATTGGTATGGTGGATACAGGAAGCTAAAAAGGCTTTTGCCGGACAAAAATTAAACTACCTTATTAAAGGGGATGGTAATTCTAAATACCCTGCTTTTGAAGCCGTAATTGCTTCATTAAAGAGAAATGAGGAGTATAAATATAACCTGGTAACCGCCCTTGATGATGTTCCTTCAGGATCGGCTCTGGATAAATCACTTAAAAACCCAGCCAATTAATTTTTTAAAAAACTTAAACCATTTTTTATGGCAAGTATAGATACCGGTGGCGATGGCGGCCACAAAAAAGGCCCGGGGGTTAAGAAAGCCAAAAAACTTTCTACCCGTGTGGATATGACCCCAATGGTGGATCTAGGTTTTCTGCTGATTACGTTTTTCGTATTCACAGCCACTATGAGTACGCCTACTACGCTGGACCTTAATATGCCGAAGGATATTAAAGACAAGAAGGAAGAAACGGAGGTTAAAGAATCGGGTGTTCTTACTGTAATGTTGGGTAAAGGCAACCAGATTTATTATTATGAAGGACAGTTAAAAGTTGATGCAGAAGGCAACAACTTTAAACAAACAACCTTTAAAGGCATCCGTGATATTATCATCAATAAAAAGCAAGAGGTAATTGATCGTTATGCCACTGCCCCAAATCCTGAATGCGAAGCCGAAGCAAAAGCGAAAGGGAAACCGATTAGTAATTGTGCCGACAAGGATTTTGTGGTTATTATTAAACCTTCAAAAGATGCTACGTATAAAAATACCGTTGATATATTGGATGAGATGACCATCAACCAGGTAAGAACCTATGCTATGGTAAAGTTATTGGATCAGGAATATGAGCTGATTCAAGCAACAGAAGCCAGCGGCGGTATAAAATAACAGTCATGTTTATGGAATATAAACAATGGCAGCATCTAATTAAAAACGCTTAAGTCATGGAAGCCAACAAAATTTTATCCGCAGATGTTCTTGACCTTGTCTTCGAAGGCAGGAACAAAGATTACGGTGCATACGATTTACGCAAGACGTACAATCGCCGTATTACCCGGGCACTTATCATTACTGCCTCTGTTGCTGTTATAGCATTAGGAGGTTCATTACTGGCAAGTGCTATGAAGGGTAAAGAAGACACAAAAGTTAAGATGAACGAAATGACCATTCAGGATGTGAAGCAGGAGGAGAAAAAAGAACCACCTCCACCTCCACCCCCACCTCCGCCAAAACAGGAGCCACCAAAAGTGGAAATGAAACAGTTCACACCTCCTGTAATTAAGAAGGATGAAGAAGTGGAGAAGCCACCACCACCACAAGAAGAATTAAAAGAAGCGAAGATCGATGTGGTGAACCAGGAAGGTATTAAAGATGAAGGTATCGTTGCTCCAACAGTAATCGATGAGGGTAAGCAAATTGTAGAAGAGAAACCAGTTGAAGATGAAAATAAGATCTTTGACAAAGTTGAGATCGAAGCTTCTTTCCCTGGTGGAGATGCTAAATGGAGACGTTTTTTGGAGCAAAATGCAAACGGACAAGTTGCAACCGATAACGGAGCTCCAGAAGGTACTTACACAACAGTGGTTCAATTTGTAGTGGATAAAGAAGGAAACATTAGTGATGTAAAGGCATTAACTAATCATGGCTATGGCATGGAGCAAGAAGCCGTAAGGGTAATTAAAAAAGGACCTAAATGGACTCCTGCTGTACAAAACGGTCGCCAGGTAAAAGCTTTCCGTAAACAGCCAATTACCTTCCAGGTACAAAGCGAATAATTTTAAATAATAGAATTTTATAAATCCTCTTCTGCAAAGGAGAGGATTTTTTTTGCGATTTAGTTTGTGAATAATGCCGGACACATAATTCGCCTGCGAAACACCGTAATTGATTTATTTTTGAAACATGTTGAATTCTCTTTCAGGTTGGGATGATACCATTGTAGCATTGGCTACGCCGCCGGGTGTGGGAGCTATTGGCGTAATACGATTGAGCGGAAAAATGGCTTTATCAATTGCGAATAATTTATTTTCTGCAAAAGATCTATCGCAGCAAACATCGCATACTATTCATGTAGGGTATTTA
>CAZXMP010000188.1:0-5656 GCA_964641575.1 uncultured Chitinophaga sp.
AGCCCTTTTCTTCTCTTACCGGTATCTACGGTTGTTTCTTCTGCTGCAACTATTACTTCTTCTGTTCCATTATTTCTTAATCCGTCAGGTACTTCCACTTTCTTGTATTCTTTTTCAAACTGCTTACGGTTATGCTCATAATCGTCATACCCTTTTAATATAAGTCCGATGCAAGTAGAGTAAGTAGGTTTAGCCAATTCTTCAATATGACCAGCAGCCAAGTGTTCGTTCGGGAACCCAATTCTTGCAGGTAAGCCAGTTACATATTCTGTTAATTGAATAAGATGTTTTAATTGAGAACCACCACCGGTAAGAATGATACCACCATTCAACATGCGGTTTTCTAAACCAACTTGTTTTAAATGATACGTAACAAAATCCATGATCTCACTCATTCTTGCCTGGATAATATTTGCGAGGTTTTTTACACTGATCTCTTTTGCAGGCATTCCTCTTAATCCGGGAATAGTGATATAGGCATTTGCTTTTGCTTCATTCGCCAATGCGCTACCAAACTGCACTTTCATTTGCTCCGCCTGTGTTTTCAATACACCTAAACCAGTTTTAATATCATTGGTAATATTTTCACCAGCGAAAGGAATCACAGCCGTGTGTTTCAAAATACCTTCATAGAAAACAGCCAGGTCAGTTGTACCACCACCAATATCAACAATGGCAACTCCTGCTTCAAGGTCTTCTTGTCCCATTACGGCAGATGAAGAAGCTAATGGTTGCAATACCAGATCCTTAGTAAACAATCCTGCTTTTTCTACACTGCGATTAATATTCTTGATCGCATTTTTATCGCCGGTTATGATGTGGAAATTGGCGCCGATCTTTACTCCACCATATCCAATTGGATTAGGAATGTTTTGAAAATTATCAACCGTAAATTCCTGTGGAATCACATCAATGATCTGATCACCTGCAGGAATATATGTTTTGTACTGATCATCGATCAGCTGATCAATTTCCCGTTGGGTAATTTCTTCATCTGTTTTCTGACGAACAATATCGCCACGGGTTTGCAAACTCTTAATATGGTGTCCTGCAATACCTACATACACTTCGTTCACATCCAGATTAGGATTGGATGCAAAACAATTTTCCAATGCACTCTTAATTGCTTTAATCGTTTCATCGATGTTCAGCACCTGGCCATGCTTCACACCATTGGAGTTGGATTTTCCGAATCCAAGAATCTCCAATTTGCCAAACTCATTTTTGCGTCCGGCAATTACAGCGATCTTGGTGGTTCCAATGTCCAGACCGACAATAATGGGTTGTTCGTTGTTCATAATTGATGTTTTTAGTTGTTGTTGTTTTTATCGAAATCGTTCGTTGTTTTTTATTGACTAAGCATCCTTACTACTATCATCGTCCCTTGCGAACTTGTTCTGTTATTCTTTTCTTCCTGTGGAAGGAAAGAATAATCACTCTTCATCGCTCTGTTCTATACTCAACATTTTGTCAACTCGCTATTCATCTGTATCATTTCATCTCTGTGTACTCTTCGTGATACTCTCTTTCTTTCGTTCTTATCCTTTAAACTCTTAGCCTTAATTATATCCTCCATTCGCTTCCTCCGTTACCTTAGCCGGCATTACCGCTTTGGGTTTCTTCGGTGCTGGTTTCGGTTTTGATTCTTTATCTTTTATCACTTTATCATCTTTTTTCACTGCTATTTTCGGTAAAGTAGATTTCAAAGGGTTGGGACTTTTGTTCTTTGCAGGATTGTTCATCAAATTATCCTGCAGGGATGGATCGGGAGTGGTGGCTGAATCTTTTTCTAATTTCACCACTGGTGGCAAAGCTCTTATAACAGTATCGTTCTCTGCCTCAATTGATTGACGCAGTAATTTTTCTACATTTTTTCTTAATTGTATTGAATCAACTTTTGCATTACCTGCATACTTTGATGTTACCACTTGTCCCTTATATTGCACATCAATGATCTTGTACTTATCGAAACCGATTTTACTTAACACCTGCTTATAAAATACCATCAGGCGGTTGAACTTCTGATCAATATTTTCTCCGTTCCCCAATTTTACCAGGTGATTACCAACAACCGGTATCATTTCAAAATTTCGCTCCGGCGTAATATCTATTTGTGCCACCTGTGATTGCCAGAAGGCATCATTGTTTACATGATTGGCAATTGCTTTTACTTCCATTAATAAAACACTATCTTTTCCTATTAATTTTTTCTTTTCCGGAAAACCAGTAAATACAGGAACCCTTGCACTTAACTTATCCGATAATGGGATTCTATTTCCTACACTATCTATGTAAAAAGAATTCCCTGCTGTAGTAAACACTCTTGCCACAGGTTCTTTCTCTGTAACCGTTACATGCAACACATCTTTATTATCAAAATAAAGTTCAGCCTCATTTATCCAGGTATTATGCTCCAGCATTTGCTCCAACTCATGCAGGTTAAAAGAAACCACCGGCTCACCTTTAATATCTCCTTTAGTCGCTTTCTTTAATAACTGCTCCACATCTTTCTGATCTATAAATAAATTTTTATCTGCTCCTTTTAGTGTAATAACATAATCACTGCAATGCCCTTTTTTCTTGGTGCTGATGGCGGCCATTAACAATATGAACATGCCGCCGCCAATACAAAGCCATATGGCAATGAACAATATTTTCCTTATGGTTGATTTTGCATTCATCTATTAACATTTCACCCCTACAGGCTTTAATACATTTTTATATTTCTAATTTCTTTTGCTGCTACTACTAATATTTCGCTCCTACGGAGCTAGTGCCTTTCACCTTTCTCCTTTAACTTTTAGCCATTTCATTATTAATTGGCTCTACCAGCATATCAATATCTCCTGCTCCTGCTGTTATCAATACTTCTCCAAATTCTTTATTCAATGTTTTTCCATAAATCTCTTTTATCCAATTCAGCAACTCTTCTTTTCCTAGTACCCTTTTATTATCACTCTTCATTTTATCTACTATCATTTCGCTGCGTACTCCTTCAATCGGCAACTCTCTGGCCGGATAGATAGGCAACAAGATCACTTCGTCTGCCAAATCCAATACCTCCGCAAACCCATCTGCCAAATCTCTTGTCCTGCTATACAAGTGCGGTTGAAAAATTATCGTACACTTTTTTTGCTTGAACAAAGTTTTTGCTCCATTTATCAAAGCCCTCAATTCTTCAGGATGGTGAGCATAATCGTCAATAAAAACTAATCGTTCATTTTTAATGATATACTCAAATCGTCTCTTCACTCCCCGAAAATTTTCTACCGCTGCTTTGATCTTTTCATTTTCTATTCCTAAAGAACTGGCTACTGCAATGGCAGCAACAACGTTTTCTACATTATGCATACCACCCATATTCAACTTCACATTTTCAAGCATATTATCCTTCATCAGTACATCAAACTCATAACTCCCATTCATCATCCGGATATTTGTTGCATATATATCCGCACTTTCATTCTGCAAACTGTACGAAAGAAAGTTTTGAGTTTTAAGTTCTTTAGTTCGCTCTAGCCCAAACTTCCCTAGTACTACTCCGCCCTGTTTCACTCTTTTACTAAAATCTATAAAAGCCTGTTCCACCGCTTCCGCTGTTCCATATATATCCAGGTGATCAGCATCCATCGCTGTGATAATGGCTGTGTCAGGGCTTAGTTTCAAAAAACTTCTGTCATACTCATCCGCTTCTATCACACATACATTTCTTTCACTGCTCCAAAAATTGGTTCCATAATTAACAGCAATACCACCCAAAAATGCATTACATCCAAATCCACTATCCCGCAGCAAATGCGCTACCATGGTGGTAATGGTTGTTTTACCATGTGTGCCTGCAATACATATATTAAAAGAACTCTCACTTATTATTTGTAACACATCACTTCTCTTTACCACCTTATATCCATTCGTTCTATAATAAACCAACTCCCTATGTTCTGCCGGTATCGCTGGCGTATATACTACCAGGTCAACATTCTTCGGAATCAGATCAACATTTTCTTCAAAATGAACAGCTATTCCACTTGCCTCTAATTCTTTTGTCAATACCGTTGGTGTTTTATCGTATCCGCTTACTTTCACTCCACTTGTATTAAAAAATCTTGCAATGGCACTCATTCCTATTCCTCCAATCCCGATAAAATACACCTCGTTCATCTTGTCAAACCCCCGGAAAGGGGCATTCATAAGGACAGTATTGGCTTGTACGTTCATGATTCCTAAATCACTTTCAAAATTTCTTCTGCTATTTTCTTATCAGCATCTGCAATTGCTAATGCAGATATATTTTCTATTAATTCCTGTTGTTTGCTTTCATCCATCGACAATTCAATTGTCATAAAAACTAACTTTTGCATTGCTTCGCTATCTCTTACCATCATTGCGGCATTCTTATTTACCAGCATCATTGCATTTACAGTTTGATGGTCTTCTGCAGCAAAAGGATAGGGTACGAATAACTCAGCAACAGTCATAGCTCCCGAACGGGCCACAACAATATCAGCCGCTGCATAAGCATATTCCATTTGCGTAATAAAATCATTTACCCAAACTGAACTTATTCCATTGGTACGTTCTTTTGCTTTTGCGGAATACGGTTTTCCTGTTTGCCAGATAATTTGCAAGCCTGCCTTTAATAAATTATCCAGCTCCTTATAAACCGCATCATTGATGGATTTTGCGCCAAGACTTCCGCCAACAACCAGAACAGTTTTCTTTCCTTCTTCCAGTGAAAAGAATTTCAATCCTTCACTTTTGGTAATTGTTGATTCGGCTATTGCTGTTCTCACAGGATTGCCTGTTACCAAAATTTTTTGAACCGGGAAAAACTTTTCCATTCCGTCAGTTCCTGTAAAAATTCTCCTGGCCTTTCTTCCCAGCAAAATATTTGACCGGCCAGCAAATGAATTTGATTCATGGATAAAAGTTTTTATTCCCCTTGCCTGTGCAAATCTCAATACCGGAAAACTTGAATAACCTCCAACTCCTATTGCTGCATCGGGTTTGAACTTTTTAAAAATCGTTCGTACCTGCAAAAAACTTTTCAGCAACTTAAATGGCAAACCAATATTTTTTATCAAAGAGCTGCGGTTAAACCCCGCTATATCTAATCCTATAATTTTATAGCCTGCCTGCGGCACTTTCTCCATCTCCATCCTTCCCTTTGCACCTATAAAGAGTATCTCGATACTTTCATCCATTTTTTTTAGTGCATTTGCAATGGCAACTGCCGGAAAAATATGCCCTCCTGTTCCACCTCCTGCTATGATCACTTTCTTAGCCATAGAGTTATTTTACATCTGCAATAGCAGCTTTTCCTTCCAGCTGTTCCACATTTCTTGCTACACTTAATATAATACCGATTGCCAAACAGGTAAATATGAAACTCGTTCCTCCCATACTAACCAGCGGCAACGTAACACCTGTTACTGGAAATAGATTTACCGTAACCGCCATATTTGCTACTGCCTGAATGGCCAGTGTAAAACTTAATCCCAATGCCAGGAATGCTCCAAACGCATACGGACATCGTTTATAGATTCTGATGCATCGATATAAAAACACTAAATAAATGAACATGATAAATGCACCACCAATCAATCCATACTCTTCCATGATGATGGCGTAAATAAAATCATTATATGCCTGTGGT
>CAZXMP010000189.1:0-5626 GCA_964641575.1 uncultured Chitinophaga sp.
TGATGGTAGCAGCAGCTCCCAATAAAGTTTTAGGAACTTCAACTACGATAGACATCACATTGGTTCCTTTAAATGTGTCGTTTGCAGGATCGGCAACTGTTCCTGCATGAAAGCCAGTAGCTGTACCCGCAAGAATTTCTCTAAATCTTACCAGGTCAAAAAAGAATGGATCATCTCTTGGGCCTGCAAAAGCTCTTATACCATTACTATTGGCACCAATATTTACAGATGTTGAAGAGTAAGCTGTTACATCCACTTCTGTTAGCGGAGCACTTGTTTTTACCATACTAACTGTACCCGGTGTACCCACTGCTACAGGGCCATATACTCTCATCTTGCCATTTTGTACCAGGCATTGAATTACCAGGTCCTCAACATTATCACCAGTATTATCAATGTTGAATTCATACATCACATTGTTTGGGAAAGTAGCTGTTGAAGTCGCACCCGGGGATAGCAACCCTTGTGTATTTAATACTAATACCATTTTGCTGTTATCAGCAGGACTTTGAAATGCATAAATGTCTGTAATGTCATTACCCGGACTGGTACTACCCGGTCCTGTTACTGCAGGTGCGTCAATATGGTCGGCTGCCATGATGATTCCACCGGCCAGCACAACGCCTACCAAACCACCTAAAAGAAGTTTCTTTTTCATAATAAAAAATTTGTTTATAAAATAATTGATTGGTTAAGGGTTATAGTTGACTTTTATAATAAGCAGACAACATTTCTCCCTGTAAATTTTATGATCCTCCAACAAATACGGCGAATTGTTAAATCTGGATTTCAGGCCACTGAGATTATAATAAGCTGCCGCTCATCAAAAATTAATACGGGGCAATAAAACTGTTATTTCTTTTGCAGCGTAAATGGAAAGGCTAAATAAAACCAACATGACAACCAAACTATTTATCAGCCTATTTATATGCACCTTGTCTCTTACTGCTTTTTCTCAAAAGGGAAATATTGAAGGGCTTATTATAGATGCAGATTCAAGAACACCTTTAAATGGTGCAACTATCAACCTTGCTGGTAATAAAGGCGATAATTCTGATATGTTTGGAAAGTTTAGTATTCCTGCAGTTAATCCCGGTTCGTATGAAGTAATCATTTCACATATCGGCTATAAAACAGAAATTATTCCAGTAGAGGTAAAGCCCAACCTTCTTTCTTCCATTAATGTAAATCTTCGCAAATCAAATCTTGATCTTTCAGAAGTTAGAGTGAATAGTAAAAAATCTAGTGGTCTTACTACATTAGGCGCAGTTGATATTAGGTTAAGGCCCGTTAATACATCACAAGATGTGCTTCGGATTGTACCTGGTCTTTTTATAGCACAGCATGCCGGAGGTGGTAAAGCTGAACAAATATTTCTGCGGGGCTTTGATATTGATCATGGAACTGATATTGCGATAACAGTTGATGGAATGCCAGTAAATATGGTAAGCCATGCTCACGGACAAGGTTATGCTGATCTCCACTTCTTGATTCCCGAAACGGTAGAAAAAGTGGGTTTTGATAAAGGTCCTTACTTTACCGGCAAAGGAAATCTGGCTACATCTGCATATGTAGATTTTTCTACCAAAGATTTCATAGATAATAATATTATTAAATTAGAAGCAGGGCAATTTAATACCAAACGGGTAATGGGCATGCTGAAATTATTTAGTAAAACAACAGAAAAAAATCGCCAGCAATTTTATATCGCTTCTGAATACTCATCTACGGATGGCTACTTTGAAAGTCCGCAAGATTTTCACCGTTTCAACCTGATGGGGAAATACAATGCCTGGTTTGGTAATCAATCCCAATTAACTATTACGGCTTCCACTTTTGATAGCAAATGGTTTGCTTCCGGGCAAGTACCCGATAGAGCTGTGCAAGCCGGAATTATCAATCGCTTTGGAGCAATAGATGATACAGAAGGAGGAAATACAAGTCGTACCAATCTAAGTGTTAAATTCAATAAACAATGGAAAAGCAATTGGAAAACTACCGACCAAGTATACTTTAGCCGCTATAAGTTTAATCTCTACTCTAATTTTACATTCTTTTTGGAAGATGCGGTTAATGGAGATATGATACAACAGCAGGAAACAAGAAATATTTTTGGCTATACTACCACCGCTGCCAAATCATATTTGATAGATAACAAAAAAGCCAGTTCAGAATTTGGTGCAGGTTTTCGTAATGATGATGTGATGGATATTGAATTGGCTAAAGCAAACAGAACTACCTTTTTCAATAGTATTCAAAAAGGAGATGTGAAAGAATTAAACTCGTTCCTGTATGTTAATCAGGATATAGAGTTGAGTGATAAATTCAGTTTAAATGCAGGCTTGCGCTACGACCATTTTATATTTAAGTACAAAGATGAACTGGCCGGTGCTACTGATTTTTCAAAACAAAAAAAGGGAACGGTAAGTCCAAAACTGAATATCAGCTACTCTCCAAATCAAAAAGTAAAACTTTACCTGAATAATGGCATAGGCTTCCACTCCAACGATACAAGAGTGATACTAGATAATGGAGCCGATGATATACTGCCAAAAGTTTTTGGCACAGACCTCGGCATTATATTTAAACCAAACAAAAATTTGATTTTAAAAACTGCTTTATGGCATTTATATTCTGAGCAAGAATTTGTATATGTGGGCGACGCAGGTGTAGTAGAACCAAGTGGAAAATCAAGAAGAATGGGAATTGATGTATCTGCCCGCTATCAATTTAATAAATGGTTGTTTGGAGACTTTGATGTAAATCTTACCAAAGCAAGAGCAATTGGAGAAGCAAAAGGAGAAGATTTTATTCCGCTGGCGCCTGCCTTTACAAGTATTGGTGGATTAACTGCTAAAACTAAAGATGGCTTCGGGGGCACCGTTCGTTATCGCTTTATTGATAGCCGTCCGGCCAATGAAACAAATTCAGTAAGAGCAGAAGGATATGTGCTGTTGGATATGGTTGCTGCATACCGGTTGAAAAAATTTGAATTCACCTTATCCCTTGAAAATATTTTAAATAGAGAATGGAGAGAATCACAATTTGATACAGAATCAAGATTACAATTTGAACCAAACCCGGTTTCAGAAATCCATTATACTCCGGGCTCGCCAAGATTTTTTAAAGCAGGAGTTAGTTTTATATTCTAAGCGGAAAATGTTTTTGTAAGACCTTCAGCAAAAGAGACTGGCGAGTAAGCTAAATCTCTTTTTGCTTTATCAATACTAAAGCCAGTTTTAGCTGGCCGCTTTGCTGGCTGACTGAATGTTTCCGCAGTTACTTTTTTGATTAGTGATTTATCTAATCCCAGATGGTCAGCTGTTTTACAGGCCATCTCGAAAGGTGTTAAGATGTCTTCCCCTGACAAATGATAGATGCCTGTTGCTTTTTTTTCAATGATAGCTACAATACCAGCCGCCAGATCTTCAACAAAAGTTGGTGTTCGAACCTGGTCATCAAACACACTATACTCCTCCCCTTTCTCTAATTTTTCTTTTATTACGGTTAGTAAATTACCACGACCGGAACTTGGTTTTCCATACACTAACACTGTTCTTACAATTGCCCAATCATATTCATATTCTTGTACAGCATCTTCTGCTTCTTCTTTTGTTTTACCATAAAAGTTAACAGGGCCACGGCTATCTTCTTCTTCATACATTCCTGTTAGTCCGTCAAAAACAAAATCGGTTGATACAAAAACAAAAAAACTTTTCTGTTCTTCTGCATTAAGCAATAGGGTTACTGTTCCTTCTACATTCGTAACATAGGCTTGCCATTGTTGTTGTTCACATTCATCGGGCTTACTCATTGCTCCTGCATGAATAACTACATCAGGCTTTATTTTATCAAACACATCATGCACTGCAAAAGGGTCTGTAAAATCCATAGAAACATATTGAAAATTTTCATTTGCCATAAAAGGCAATCTGCATTCGCCTTTCCCGGTTGCGATTACATGATGCCTTTTTTCTATTAGCTGAGAAGTAAGATAATGTCCTAAAAAACCATTAGCACCGGTTATTAAAATTTTCATAATCAAAAATAGGGAGAATAAAAAAAATCCTGCTTTACAATTAGTAAAACAGGATTTCAATAATTTAAAATATCACTAAAATGCTTTTTTATCTGCTGGTTTTGCTGGTTGAAATTTTGGAGTTAATCCCATGTTGTAAAAAGTAAAAGAGTAAATATCCGCAGCGGTTTCTAATCCCTTTTTGAGATTACTGGCACCATGTCCTGAGTTCACATCTATTCTTATCAGTGTTGGATTTGCTCCCTTATAATGCTCTTGCAAAGTAGCCGCATACTTGAAAGAGTGTGCCGGCACTACCCTGTCATCATGATCGGCAGTGGTAATAATAGTAGCCGGATAATTAAGGCCCGGTTTGATATTATGTATGGGAGAATATTTAATCAGGTTTTTAAAATCTGCTTCATTGTCACTGCTGCCGTATTCAGCCACCCAGTTCCAACCGATGGTGAATTTTTGGAAACGCAACATATCCATTACACCAACTTGTGGGATAGCAACTTTAAATAAATCCGGACGCTGGTTAATTACAGCACCAACAAGCAGTCCGCCATTAGATCCTCCCTGCACAGCCAGATGACTGCTTGATGTATATTTTTTTTCTACTAAAAATTCTCCGGCAGCAATAAAGTCATCAAATACATTTTGCTTTTTATTTCGCATACCCGCTTCATGCCATTTTTCGCCATACTCGCTGCCGCCACGGATATTTGCAATACAAAAAATACCGCCCTGTTCCAGCCAGGTAATTCTTGAGGGAGAAAAAGATGGATTGCTACTAATATTAAATCCGCCATACGCATATAAGATGGTTGGATTCTTACCGTTCTTTTCAGTTCCCTTTTTGTAAGTAATAAACATGGGAATTTTTGTACCATCTTTACTTGGATAAAATACTTGCTCGGTTACAAAATCTTCCGGATTAAATTTTACTTCTGGTTTTCTGAAAACAGTGCTTTTGCCTGTCGCTATATCATATCGATAGATAGTTGGTGGAAATGTAATAGAGGTAAAGGTGTAGAAAACAAATTTATCATCCTTTTCGCCACCAAATCCACCAGCGGTGCCCAATGCAGGCAATTCTACCTCGCTTTCTAACTTGCCATTAAAATCATATACATATACACGGCTTGTTACATCTTTTAGGTAAGTAATAAAAATCTTTCCGCCGGCTGTAGTTATAGAAGAAATATTTTCTGGTTTTTCATCAATAATTGTTTTCCAATTTTCTTTTTGAGGATTTACAGGATCAAGCAAAATTACTTTCTGATTCAATGCTCCGTCGTTAGTTGACATAATGAACTTGCCATTTATCTCATCAATAAAACTATAGTCAAAATCACCGGCTTCTTTTATTATGGGCTTAAACTTTTTATCAACAGATTTGCTATCAAAATACCACAATGCATTCCCGTCTTTTGCTTTTCCCCGGTCAGAAATGTTTAGTAAAACAAATATTTCATTCTCGTCGGTAAATACATTATGAAAACGCTGCGCATTGGCCGGATCTTCATACACCAAAACATCTTTGTCCTGCGAAGTACCCACTTTATGATAAAATACCTGGTGATTTTCATTTTTGGTTGACAG
>CAZXMP010000190.1:0-5563 GCA_964641575.1 uncultured Chitinophaga sp.
TTGACCTCTGGACAAAAGATATGATGGTAGACGAAATGGCCGACTTCTTTTTTCAAACGATGATGACCATGGCTGATACTTATGGCCGTGCCACCAAATACACCGAGCAGGTGGAAGAAATGAAAAAATTTGCCCACGACTTTTATGAGAAATTCAAAGCAAAGAATTTAAAAGAAAATAAAGCGGATTGAGTTAGGAGTCGTTAGTCTTGAGTCAGGAGTGTTCCAATTCGCAAAGTTCTTTGTACTTTCTGGAAAAACTATAAGCAACAAACTACTAACTATAAACTATTTCATATGTCTTTGGAACAAAAAATAATGGCTGAATTAAAAACAGCAATGTTAGCAAAAGATGAAGCTGGTCTTAGAAGTCTTCGTGCCATTAAAGCCGCCATCATAATTGCAAAAACTTCAGAAGGAGCTAAAGGAGAAATTTCTGAAGATGATGAAATTAAATTGTTGCAGAAATTAGTGAAGAGCAGAAAAGATTCACTGGAAATATTTCAACAACAAAACAGACCCGAGTTAGCAAAAAAGGAAGAAGAAGAAATTGCAGTGATAGAAAAATTTTTGCCCAGGCAAATGTCTGCCGACGAAGTAAAGGATATACTTACAAAAATCATTGCGGAAACAGGGGCATCATCTCCGGCAGATATGGGAAAAGTAATGGGTGCTGCTACCAAGCAATTAGCCGGAAAAGCAGATGGGAAAATGATTTCCGGTTTAGTAAAAGAATTACTGGCGAAGTAACTCCGGTTTTAGTATCTCAGAATGGGTTAAAAACAATAAGATGATTTTAGCATTTCCCAAATCCGAAACACAAAGCCGGGGCGTTTTAACTTTAAAGTAGTCAATGATTATAGATCTGATTTTTGCTGTTGTTATTGTATTAGCCCTATTAAAAGGGTACCAGCGGGGTCTGATAGTGGGATTGTTCTCGTTGGTGGCTGTTATCATCGGTTTAGCAGCAGCCATGAAACTTTCAGCGGTAGTGGCAAAATATATTGGAGAAGCAGTAAAAGTTTCAGAAGAATGGTTGCCGGTTATTTCCTTTGCCGTAGTTTTTATAGTTATCGTTTTATTGATTCGCCTTGGTGCCAATGCTATTGAACGTACGATTGAAGTGGTAATGCTTGGTTGGCTGAACAGGTTGGGCGGTATCCTTTTGTACGCAATCATTTATACAATTGTATTTAGCGTTCTGCTTTTCTATGCAGAGCAAATGAGTTTAATTGAACCAGAAACGATTGAAAAATCTGTTACCTATTCATATGTTCAACCTTGGGGGCCGAAAGCTATTAACGGTTTTGCCACTATTATTCCCCTCTTCAAGGATATGTTTGCCGAGTTAGAGCAATTTTTTGATGGCATTGCAAAACAAATATCACTTCGCTAACCTCTCTTTTGCAGATACCATTATATTCAGTTTTTGAGTAATAACTCTATGAAGAACCCTGTTATGTGGGGATCACAATTTTTTAAATCAATCATTTATACCTCTATTTAGCTGATTCGCCATCTTTTATACAGTAAACCGGTCATTTTTTGGGGCAAAACGACTACTTTAGCAACGTAGAAAAGCTGTCATTGACGGCATGATTCAGAATTGACTGCCATGGCATACGAAATCAAACAACACGATAAGTTTAAGTTTATAGAAGAAGGCAACGGCGAACCGTTAGTGCTGCTGCATGGCCTTTTTGGTGCACTAAGCAACTTTGCACCTCTTATTGAATATTTCAGACATCATTACAAAGTGGTGGTACCTATGTTACCATTGCTTGAAATGGATATACTGCACACTTCTGTTGGCGGGTTAGCAAAATTTGTAAATCGTTTCTTAGAAACAAGGGATTTAGAAGCGGTTCATTTGCTGGGTAACTCATTGGGTGGACATGTAGGGCTAGTGCATGTACTTAAACACCCGGAAAGAATAAGAACAATAACTCTTACCGGTAGTTCTGGTCTTTTTGAAAATGGAATGGGCGATAGTTATCCGAAAAGAGGTGATAGAGAATATATCAGGAAAAAAACAGAATTGACTTTTTATAATCCTGCAATGGCTACCGAAGAACTGGTAGATGAAGTATACAGTATTACTAATAACCGACTAAAAGTTATAAAAATTATTGCATTAGCGAAAAGTGCTATTCGTAATAATTTGGGCGAAGAGTTGAACCAGATTAAACAGCCAACGTTATTAGTTTGGGGCAATAATGATACAATTACTCCACCATTTGTAGCTACAGAATTTAATAAGTTGATTCCAAATAGTGAGTTACATTTTATTGATAAATGTGGCCATGCACCAATGATGGAAGTGCCGGATGAATTCAATGCCATCCTGCATAAATTTTTGAAAAAACAGAATGAGCCTGCAACAGTTAGCTAGTCGTTGATGTCTCATTGAAAACAAGCCGCTATCCATGTTAATCCGGGAACTACTTTCTCAAACATTACCATACCTGCACTTTCATGATAAAGTGTACCAGGCATTACAACTGATGAATGATAACCAGGTTACTCATTTGCCAATTGTAGATGGCGATAAATATGTTGGATTAATAAGCGAAGATGATTTACTGCAAACAGATAACGACCATTTTAACTTAGATCAACTAGAGCAATCATTTTCCACTATTTCTGTAAAAGAAGACGAACACTTTTTAACTGCGGTACAGGTTGCAGCAGAAAACGGATTGAGTGTAGTACCTGTTATTTCGGAGGATAACGAATTAGCAGGAACAGTAACCTACAATAATTTACTCCGGCAGGCTTCTGAATTTATGAGTTTAAATGAGCCGGGTGGATTAATTGTAGTAGAAATGGAAAGCAACCAGTATTCTTTTAATGAAATAAGTAAGCTGGTTGAAACAAATGATGCGCAGATTACTCAATTAAATACTTCTAATGATGCTGAAACCGGGATGATGCAGGTTACCATCCGGATCAATAAGCCACAGGTTTCTGATATTGTGGCTACTTTTCAACGATACGAGTATAATGTAAAATACTTCTTCGGTGAAGAATTATACACCAACGAACTACGTACGAATTACGATAACCTGATGAATTACCTCAAGATCTGATGCCTTTCGTTTGTTTTACCGGTGCAATCAAAAAATCAGGTTAATTTAGATATTCTTCTGAAGGCAGAAATGTTGCAGAAAAAAAAATATCGACTTTGGGTGCTGTTATTATTGGCAAATTGTTCAGTGTTAATAGCACAGGAACCTGTTGTTGAATTGCCATTGGCCGACACCTCTGCTAAATCCATAGTACAGTCATATGTTGTTGGTAACATTACAATAACGGGGAACAAAAAAACAAGGCCGGCAATCATTCTTCGGGAAATTTCATTTAAGTCTGGTGAGGAATATTTGTTACAGGACCTGGTAACAAAATTTGAAGATGCCCGCCGCCAGTTGATGAACACTACCCTTTTTCATACAGTGGTGGTAGCAGCCAGGAATTTTGAAGGCAATAAAATAAACATTCTTGTTGATGTAAAAGAACGATGGTATATTTTTCCATTGCCCTACTTAAAGCCAGTTGATAGAAATCTTAATCAATGGTTGATACAACAAAAAGCAAGTCTTAGCCGGGTAAACTATGGCGTCAAGGTTTTATATAACAATGCAACTGGTAATAATGATAAACTTAGACTTACACTTGGTGCAGGTTATACCAAACAAATCTCATTCAGTTACGACAGGCTGTATTTTGATAAGAAGATGAAATGGGGCTTAAATGCTGTTTTTGCTTATGGTAAAAACAGGGAAATAAATTACAATACTATTGGTGACAAGCAAGTTTTCATTAAGAACAGCGATGTGTATTTACGCAGTTTTGTGACAACAAGTCTTGGTCTTACTTATAGAAAGGCAATTAATACAAGACATAGTTTTGGAGTTGGCTATAATTCGGAGAAGATCAATGATACTATTGTATCATTAAATCCAACTTATTTTAAAGATGGCAGAAACAGTGCCCGGTTTCCATGGCTTTATTATAACATGACCTTTTTCGATCTTGATTATATTCCATATCCTACTAAAGGATATGCAGCCCAAGTATTTGTTGGCAAAAGTGGTTTCGACAAAACAATTAACCTATGGCAGCTTTCCGCAAAAGGGTCTGCTTACTGGCCATTATTGAAAAAGACTTTTTTAAACCTTAATGCATACGGAGGAATTAAATTACCATTTAAACAACCTTATTTTAACCAGCGGTTTCTAGGTTATGGCGATGTTTTTATGCAGGGGTATGAATATTATGTGGTAGATGGAGTGGCTGGTGGTTATTTAAAAACTACACTTACCCGGGAGCTATTCAATTTTAATGTGAGGATACCACCCATTAAAAAAGGTAAAGAGGCACAGCGAATTCCTTTTCGCATTTTCGCAAAAGTGTTTGGCAATGCTGGATATGTTCATAATCCGGAGCCCGGCGAAAATACTTTATCAAACCAAATGCTTTATTCCGGCGGTTTTGGAATTGATATACTTTCCTTTTATGATGTTACATTCAAACTGGAATGGACATTTAACCAGTTAGGACAAAACGGTATATTTATACACCGGAAAACAATCTTTTAATCAATTATGAAGGCAGCCATATATAGCAGGATAATAGAAGAAGACCAGCTAAAAGACGTACAAATTTTTTTTGATGAACTTTCACACCAAAAAATTGAGCCGGTCATCTTTCAGCATTATTTTGATCAGATAAAGGATAGCATCAACCTTCCTGCCGATACAAAAACATTTTCACTTTCAGAAGATATCACTGATGATGTTGAATTTATTATAAGTCTGGGTGGAGATGGAACCTTGCTCGATACCGTTACATTGGTTAGAGAAAAAAATATCTCCGTCATGGGTATCAACTTTGGGCGGCTGGGGTTTTTAGCCAGTATAGGGCGGGAAGAAGTGAAAACGGCAGTAAAGGCTATTGCACAAAGAACTTATGTGATCGATAAACGAACAATGATACATGTAGATGCGGATGCTCCTTTATTTGGTAAAGTGCCTTATGCGTTGAATGAATTCTCTATTCATAAAAGAGATGTGGCTTCTATGATTAAAATTCACACCTATGTAAATGGTGAGTTTTTAAATACCTATTGGGCTGATGGGCTGATTGTAGCAACTCCAACAGGCTCCACCGGTTATTCACTTAGTTGTAACGGGCCGGTAGTGTTTCCCGATTCTGGTAGTTTTGTAATAACGCCTGTGGCTCCGCATAATTTAAATGTGCGGCCAATTATTGTTCCCGATGATAATATTATTTCATTTGAGATAGAAAGCCGATCTGAGCAAATTATTTGTGCATTAGATTCCAGAAGGGAAATTATCAGTAAAAATGTGCAATTGGCTGTTAAAAAGGAAAGATTTGATTTAAACCTGGTAAGGCTCAGCGAAAATAATTTTTTGCAAACACTCCGTAATAAACTCACCTGGGGGCTCGGTAAACGCAACTAAATGGTAGGTTCCTTACAAGAAAATCCTATTTTTATCGTTCTAAGTAATCCCGGACCATATTTAATTAGTTATGATAAGAAA
>CAZXMP010000191.1:0-5488 GCA_964641575.1 uncultured Chitinophaga sp.
AGGATAAAAATATGGCATTGATACAGAGAGTATATCAGCGTTCGTCTATTAACCAATTGATATTTGCCTGCGGGTTGTTTTCACTGATCATTCTCAGCTTTACAGACGCAGTTTATACATTTCAATTAAAAGGAACTTATCTGAATGCCTACTACGTAGTCATTTTATTAGGCCTCACTAAAATTATCGACATGGGCACAGGAGTAAATGCCCAGATAATTGGCACTTCTACTTACTGGAGATTTGAAATGCTGAGTGGTGTAGCTTTATTATTGGTAATGCTACCTTCTAATTATTTTCTAACAAAAGAGTTTGATATTACCGGCACTGCATTAGCCAATCTTATTTCCATTTCTGTTTATAATGCCATCCGAATTATTTTTCTCTGGAAAAAGTTCAAGCTCTTTCCATTTACTATGCAATCCTTATACACTCTTTTACTGGCAGCTGCTTGCTATGGCATTTGCCATTTTGCTTTTCTGAATATACATGGCTTTGCAGGTATGTTTTTACGAAGTATTGCTTTCATCATTCTTTACGCTACCGGTGCTATTGGAATGAAGTTGTCCCCGGATATAATACCAGTAATGCAGACGATTAAGAAAAAATTAGGGTTAAGAAGATAAAGGCGGAAAAGGCGGAGACTTTTTCTCTCGTTAGAACTTGAAGATAAATACAACACATTTAAAGAGGTGAATAGAATTACTACAGCACAAGTGTGCGACGCAACGAAGCTGATAGTAGCACTATCGTTGGCCTAATAAAATATTTTTCAGTAGCAGATTAATTAGAAGCGGTTATCGCTTCCTTTTCTTCCATTCTTCCGGCGCCAATATAGCGTTTGAGATAGTAAGGCTCGTACAAATCATTTACCATCACACCTCTTGATACGGAAGCATGGATAAATTTATTGTTACCGAGATATACACCAACATGAGATACGCCTCTTCCGTTGGTATTGAAGAATACTAAATCGCCTTCCTGCAATTCAGTAGTAGAAATTTTGCGGCTTGTTCTGTATTGCTCTCTTGAAACTCTTGGTATAGCCAGGCCGTAAGCTGCTGCATATACAGCCACCGTAAAACCAGAACAATCAACACCAGTTTTGGTGTTGCCACCGGTACGATATCTTACACCATACCATTCATCTACACTTTCTAATAAAGTTTTAGTTGGTAAGGCTTCTACTTCTGTATTTAAAAGGACTGCATATTTTAGCTGTACTGAAGAAGCATCTTCTACTACTGCATGGCGGCTGGCCAATATGCGGGAAATTTCGTCGGACTCTTGTTTGAGTGCCGGTGTCTCCACAATATCTAATCCTCTTGTAGCTACTGTTTGCTTTATCTCAGGTTTGATAGCTGTTCTATCTGTTGAACCTTTTGGGGTAACTGCAATTTCCTCAATAAATTTTGTAGGCTGAGTTGTAGGTACCGCAGAAGATGTCACCTGCTTGTTACTGGTAAAATTGAGTGGTTTAAATGTAGAGCAGCTGCTCAGGAAAACCAAAAATGCGATTGCTATTAATACTTGTCTAACCATTACGTCTTTCGTTTAGATGATTTCATGGGGTTTTTCAAAGTGAATTTTTCTTGCCGTCTAATTCTCAATGTGTGAAAACGAATCCACGGGGCAAAAATTGCTTCCTTTGGGATGGCTGCAAAAATATAGGTAAATGCCTGAAAAATACCACCTAAAAGGAACGAATTTGCTGTAGAGTAATGGCGACAGCCTTAAACTACTGTAACCAAGTGATTTAGAGTTCTTAACAAGCTGTGAATATTCAGTCAAAGCTGCCAATTGCCGGGTGCAATTATTTGATTATTATTGATATTTACAAACGAACTATGCAAACACTCTTATCCTTAATTGCCTTGTTCTATTTAACAACAGGCTGCCAAAGCTCTGGCAGCACCGGAACAAGCAATGCAGAAAATGACTCCCTGGCAAAAAATGTGCTGAGTAAATACGATGTGCAGCCCCGACCGGACAGCCTGCCCAAAATAAAGCCGCCCAAGCCTTACAATAACATTGAGTACGAAAAAAAAGAAACTATTTCTGCTGCGGGAGGTACAAAATCAGTGCTTTTTAATTCCATTGGCTCAAAACTATACGCCATGAATTTGGAGGGAATGAGTGTATATGAGTTTGACCAGCCTAGCCGAAAACTAACCCGTGAATTCAAGTTTACTCCCACCAGGGGTATGGGCTGGGATTATAATAAAAGCCGCCCGATCAATTCTTTTCAAGAGAAGCCGGTGGAAGCTTGTTTTAGTCATGAGGATAAAATACTGTGGATCTCGCTACATAACGCCGATGGTATTGTGCCAATTTGGGTAAATGATTTTTCGAAGAATAATGCGGTTACAACCAAAGAGCAAAAAACAAAACCTGTTACGGTGGTTTATCCCGGCTCTGCCAAAAAAGATACTTTCCGTGTGCCATTGATCGAAACGGGAAAAACACCAAAAGTAATCTCCAGAACTGCGGATAGTAAACATCTATTGGTGAGCAACTGGCATTCCAGAAACACCAGTGTGCTGGAAATGGATGAGAACAGCATGCCGTATGGAAAAGTAATCAGCACTATTCCTACTTCTGCCATTCCGAGAGGAATTGCCGTAGATGATAAAAACAAAAAATCGTATATCGCCATTATGGGTGGTGCAAGTTTAAATGTAGTGGATAATAATACCTGGAAAAGTGAAAGCATTATGAATGTGTGGAGCAGCCCCCGACATGTGGTGATGGATACCAGCGGACATTTATTTGTTTCGTACAACAGTCTTGGAACCATTGCGTGTATTGATGCTGCGAGTGGCAAACAATTATTTACTGCCAAAACTCATGCGCAGCCCCGTACCATCATATTATCAAAAAATCACAAATTTATTTTTGTAACCTGCTACAGCAGCGACTATGTAGATGTGTACAAAATCAATTCAGACAACTTTGAGAAAGTGGCATCTTTGCCATGCGGCGGCCGCCCGGTTGGAGTTGATATTTATGAAAATGATGATAAACTGGAAGCCTGGGTTTGTAGTTATAGCAGCGGGTCGATTAGTATTTATTCATTTAAAAAGAAATAGTCAGTAAGACGGAAAGTCCGGAAGTCCGAAAGATAATATCCTGATAAAGGAAACTTCTTTCCGACTTTCTGACCTACGGACTTTTGGACTTGTGAAATAGCATGAAATTCTCTCACCTTCACGTACACACTCAATTCTCTCTGCTCGATGGGGCTGCATCTATACAGAATTTATACAAGAAAGCTATTAAGGATGGAATGCCTGCATTGGCCATCAGCGACCATGGTAATATGTTTGGCGCATTTGAATTTGTAGCAGAAGCTTATAAACATAAAAATGATGACGGAACGCTAAAAGTAAAACCAGTAGTTGGTTGCGAATTTTACATTACAGAAAACCGACACATAAAAACATTTACCAAAGAGCTAAAAGACAAGCGACAACACCAGATTCTACTGGCAAAGAATGAAGTAGGTTACAAAAATCTGATCAAACTTACTTCGCTGGGATTTACCGAAGGAATGTACAGCAAATACCCCCGTATTGACAAAGAACTAATTTTAAAATATCATGAAGGATTAATTGCTACAACTTGTTGCTTAGGTGCATCTGTGCCACAAGCCATTTTGAAAAAAGGTGAAGAAGATGGTGAGAATGAATTCAAATGGTGGTTGAATGTTTTCCAGGAAGATTTTTATGTAGAGCTGCAACGCCACGGTATGGCCGAGCAGGATAAGGTGAATGAGGTATTAATAAAATTTGCCAAAAAGTATAATGTAAAAATCATCGCCAGTAATGATTCGCATTATGTAGAGCAGGATGATTTTAATGCCCATGATATTTTACTTTGTATCAATACCGGCGAAAAGATCTCCACTCCTGCCCTGCGGGATTTTAATGATGATGATATTAATGTAAAAGATAAACGCTTTGCATTTCCAAACGACCAGTTTTATTTCAAGACAACCGAAGAAATGAGCAAGGTCTTTCACGACCTGCCCGAAGCCATTGACAATACCAATGAGATAGTTGACAAAGTTGAACTGCTCAACTTAACAAGAGACATTCTACTTCCCAATTTCCCCATAGAAAAAAGATTTCAACTTCATACCAAAGAAGAAACGATTGGTAAATACAAAGTATCTGCCGAATCGCAAAACCAGTGGGAATATTTAAAACATATTACTTATGAAGGTGCAGCCAAACGCTACACTGAATTAACAGATGAAATAAAAGAAAGATTGGAATTTGAACTCTTCACTATTAAGATGATGGGCTTTGCCGGTTACTTCTTAATTGTGGGTGATTTTATTCAGGCTGGAAGAGATAAAGGAGTTTTCATCGGACCTGGCCGTGGTTCGGCTGCAGGGTCTGTGGTGGCCTATTGTATCGGCATTACTAATATTGATCCGATAAAATATAATTTACTATTCGAACGGTTTTTAAATCCAGATCGTAAATCAATGCCGGATATAGATACCGACTTTGATGATGAGGGAAGACAAAAAGTTATTGACTACGTTGTTGAAAAATATGGCAAGAACCAGGTAGCACAGATTATTACGTATGGTACGATGGCAGCTAAGTCCAGCATTGCCGATGTAGCAAGAGTAATGGACATCCCATTGCCAGAGAGCAGGGCATTAACGAAATTGGTTCCTGATCGTCCAGGTACAGAGCTACGCAGGGTGTTACATGCGCCAATGAAAACAAAGGATGGTGAAAAATCATTGGAAGAAAAAGACGGCATGGGCAGCGATGATATGGAGAATGTAAAAAAGCTGCGGGAAATTTACAAGGACACCAATTCAGTTCTTAGCAAAGTTTTACATGAAGCAGAACGTTTAGAAGGTTCTGTCCGCAGTACAGGTATTCACGCCGCAGGTATCATCATTGCACCAAAAGATCTGATGGAGTTGATCCCTATTGCCACCTCCAAAGAATCTCCGATGTGGCTGACACAGATCGAAGGAAATGATATTGAGAGTGCCGGTGTTATCAAAATGGATTTTTTGGGATTGAAGACATTGACCGTTCTAAAAAATGCCTTGGCACTAATCAAATTAATTCACGGAGTTGAAATAGATTTAGATAAAATTCCATTAGACGATAAAAAAACATTTGAACTCTACCAGCATGGTTCTACAATCGGCACCTTCCAGTTTGAAAGTGCCGGTATGCAAAAATATCTGCGGGATTTGAAGCCCGATAAATTTGGCGACCTTATTGCGATGAACGCCTTATATCGCCCCGGCCCTATTGCTTATATTCCTAATTATATTGATCGTAAGCATGGCCGTGAAACTATACAGTATGACTTGCCTGAGATGGAAGAATATTTACAGGAAACCTATGGTATCACTGTTTACCAGGAACAGGTAATGTTGCTGGCCCAAAAATTGGCCGGTTTTAGTAAAGGAGATGCAGACGTATTGCGAAAAGCAATGGGTAAAAAACAA
>CAZXMP010000192.1:0-5422 GCA_964641575.1 uncultured Chitinophaga sp.
AGCCTGCCGCTAGCGTTCATCCTGAGCCAGGATCAAACTCTCCATTGTAAATGATGTTTGATACTGACAGTATTTAAAATTCTCAAGAGAAAATTAATATGTCAATTCGAATTGTTTTCGCTTGACCTACCTATTTTTTTACTTCGATGGCTATCGAAGTAAAATGCTATTGTTTCCTAACTTTCAAAGATCTTCTGGCTTTACCAGCCACCCGTTTTTTGAACGGGAGTGCAAAGGTAAGAGTCCAATTATTTCTACCAAATTTTTCTTCATTTATTTTTCAATAAAATGAGAATCTTTTGGAATGAAAATCAACTTGTTTTGAGAAGAACTGTTTCCGTTTTTTCAAAGCGGACGGCAAAGGTAAGGGTTTGTTATTTACCAGCAAATTATTATGTGCTGTTTTGTTCACATTTGCCTCACATTTTCTTTTCAAAATCTTCAGAGAACTTTTCCGTTTTATTTGAACGGGCGGCGAAGATAAGGGTGTATTTATTGCTGACAAATAATTTTGCAAAGAAATTTGTTGCAGTTATGTGAAATGCAGGCCAGTAAAGGGATTGCGGGAATAATTTTTTTTGAGCTTTTAGAGAAGAATCCTGTTTAAAATGATTTTGGGCTTTAAAAAACAATTATAAACCAGATTTTTGGTTTGCAACTGATTGATTTTGTAGCTTTTAAACCAAAAAGAGTTATTAACTTTCTGAAATTAAAAAAACACAAGCATAAATTACCTTGAAAATATGGGCTTCATTAGAGTTTAAACATGAAACTATGGTTACCATCTCCAATATGACGATTAAACTTATCGCTAAAAGCGATAAAATAGGACTTTGAGACTACAAGTCTCGAAGAGCCGTGCCAGTACGACACTGCACAAATGCCGAGTAGTGAACAGAACGATGAAGAGTGCGACGCAACGAAGATGATAGTAGTAATGCGGCTGGCAATCACCTTAATATTTTACTTCAACTAAAAACAGGCCATGTGGTGGTACGGCAAAGCTTGCCCGGGTGCAATCTTTTGCTTCAATTATTGCTCTGAATTGATCCAACGAAATTTTGTTGCGACCTACCTGTAGCATTGTGGCTGTTAGTGCTCTTACCATTCCCCGCAAGAAACGATTAGCAACGACATTGTAGACGAGCATATCTTCTTCAATTAACCATTCGCTTTGAAAGATCTGGCACATGAAGGTTTTAACCTGTGTATTGCGTTTGGAAAAAGAAGTAAAGTCGTTGTACTCTTTTAGTATTGACGCAGCTTGTTGCATTTTTTCTATATCGAGTGTATAGGGAAAGAAGAATGCCCTTTCGCTTTTGAAAGGATCCTTCTTGTTGTAGATATGATATTTATACTCTCTATGCAGGGCATCAAAACGGCAATGTGCTTCTGACGATACGGGGTAAATGGATTTTATAACTATGTCGCCAGGAAGAATGGCATTCATTTTATAAGCAAGGTTAGCCTCGTTTTCTACATTTTTCCAGCTATTGATGGGTTCAAGTGTATCGAAATGAAAGAAGTTTTGGTGGGCATGTACTCCCGCATCAGTTCTTGAAGATCCGGTGAGAACTATATTTTCTTTTCGCAGGATGTGGAGTGCTTTTTCAACTTCTGCTTGTATGGAGTTTGCATTTTGCTGGCTTTGAAAACCGCTGTAATTGGTGCCTTTATATGCCAGTTCTAAAAAGTAGCGAGTCATTGAAATTAGTTGCGAAGCATTGCTTTAAAACGGTTGATGTAGTATTCATCTTTTAATTCGGACTGCAAAGTGCTGAATGATTCCTTATCGCTAGTGAAGTTGTATGCTGCATCGAAGAAGCGATATTTATTCTCATCATTCAAGAATAAGGTGCCGAGATTTTTTAATTGTGCAGTGGTGAAGCATTTTACTTTGAATTGTTTTCTTGCTTCGCTGATCATATCATCATCATTTTCTGCAGCGGCCATTACTTTGCGAAGTTTGAAGAAATCACTTTCAGTGGCAACTTCATTACAATTTCCTTTGGTAGTAGTGGCAGGGGATTTTGTTTCTGTTGCCACCGCTGTGACAGTTTTAGGTTCTTCTTTAACAACCTCAGTTGCAGGTGATGCTTGTATGTCTAAAAACTTTTTTTCTTCTTTTGGTTGTTCTTTAATTGTAACAACTGTTTTGGGATTGGGAATTAGTATTTTTATAGTATCTCTTAATCCATTATCATAATCATCAATAAAAGTGAGGCCAAATCCTTCTGTAGTGGAGCTTTCTGATCTTTTTGATACGGTTGACCTTTTATATTCTTCCAGTGTGATATTGATTTGCTCTTCTTTTGCTACGACAGTTTCGGTGGGTATAGTTTTGGATTCTGCCGGAGTTGGATTCTCTACCGGCGTAATAGCAACTACTTCCTTCTTTTCTTCAGGTTTTGTAACAACTTCTGCTTGTTTTATTGGTTGAGTTTCCTTTACCTCCATTTTAGGCTCTTCCTTTTTTGCAACTGGCGGCTGAATTATTTCTACCGGTTTAGTTGTGGGTTGTTCTTTTATTTCTTCCTTTTGGGTTTGGACTTTGGGTTCAGGTTTTACTTCCGGCTGAACCGCTGCAACAGGGTTTTTCTCTTCTACCGAGGGTGTAACAGTTTTTTCTTTTAATGAAGGGTCATCTGAAGCTTTTGATAGAATGTCTGTAAAAGCTGATACATTTTTGTTTTCCTCTTTAACCGGTGTTTCAACTTTTGCTATAGCGGAAGATGACATTTGAACAGACAATGTTTGTAAATCAAATAAGCCCCAGCCTTTTTCGCCAAAGTTCTTTACCAAAAAGCCATGATCTTTTCTATTGAGTGTAACAGAAAATTTTTGTTCGGGCCATTTGCTTTGCGGGAAACCGAGTGTGAAATTATAAGTACTGTCAACTAATTTGGAAAGTATAAGATAACCGGCAGATGATGAGCTATGAACCTTTTCATTCATTTTAATAAAAAAAGGCTGCTCAGATTCTGATTGCAGATAAACAAAAAATACTTTTTGTGCAGATGTTATTGCTGACATCAGTACAAATGAAAGACATAGGAGGAGCTTGTTCATTTCTCAGGCATTGGGTGTAGTAAGCAAATTTAATTGAAAACTATTGACTTTGCCTGCCGTGATTGTTTAAGTTTTGTTACCAACTTCCACTGGCACCACCACCCCCAAAACTACCGCCGCCAAAACCTCCAAATCCTCCGCCGCTACTTCCACCACCACCCGACCAACCTCCTCCTCCACTACCACCAGTCCAGCCACCAAAGCCACCCCTAGACATATATGTACCTCCACCTGCACCAGCAGCACCACCACCGAATATGATGATGAGAACAATAACTATTAAAATAATCTTTCCGATACTGATGCCTTTACTTTTCTTACTACCGTAATTTTCTGGGGCTGTGTATTCGCCTAAAGTTGCTTTTATAATAGCATCAGTGCCTTCTTCGATGCCCCGGTAATAATTACCTTCTTTGAAATTGGGAGTTATTTCGTTTTCAATTATACGTTTGGCAGTAACATCTGGCACAGCTCCTTCAAGGCCATAACCCACCTGGACATTTACTTTTCTATCTTCCTTTGCAACAAGAAGAACAATACCGTTGTTTTTATTTTTATTGCCTACCCCCCATTCACGGCCAATGGTAAATGCATAATCACTTACATCATGACCATCTAATGTGTTAACTATTACAACGGCTATCTGGTTGGAGGAACTATCATCATAGGCAACAAGCTTAGCTTCTAAGGCGTCTACTTGTTGTTGAGTAAGTGTACCAGTAAAATCGTTTACCAGCTTTGGCGGGTTTGGTCTTTTTGGAATTGCTTTTTCTATCTGTGCTGAAACACAAAATGAAAAAAGCAACCCCAGTATGACCAACAGTTTTTTCATGAGTATCATCTGCCGAAAACAATATTGTCTGGCAATTCGTTTTTATCGGTGTCTTTGTCGAAAGGGAAATGAGTGGTGAGAGCATCACCAATTTGTATTACACATTCAGCTATTCCTTTGGCATAATTTTCTTTGTTGAAAGTTGAAAGCATTTCTCCGACTACTTTAATCCAATATTCAGCACCCACTTTATTATGTATTCCCTCATCACCAAAAACAGCCAACTGATGATCTTTGAGGGCAACATATACTAACACAGCATTACGCTGCTCGGTATTTTCCATTTTTAGTGTAAAGAAAATTTCTGCTGCCCTGTCAATAGCATCCAGCCAGCTACAACGGCTTTCGACGAATACCCTTACCTCGCCACTTGTACGCTGTTCGGCATGCCGAACAGCTTTTACAATAAGCCGGGTATCCTCCTCATTGAAAAGAGGTTTTATTTTTTGCCAGAGGAATAACTTCACGGAGTGCAGTTAGAATTATTTACTAAAATCCACTTTGGTGTCTTCTGAACCTTCCGGAGCTGTGTAATTATCTTTTTGCTTATAGCCCAGCATGCCAGCAATTAAATTAGAAGGAAACTTTACTACCTTTTGATTGAAATTAGTGATAGCAGTATTCCAATCATTCAGTGCCACAGTTACCCGATTTTCTGTTCCTTCAATCTGGGCTTGCAAATCTCTAAAAAGGTCTGTTGCTTTCAAAGTTGGATAAGCTTCGATATTAATATTAAGCGCTGAGCGACCAACTGCATTCAACTGACGGTCTGCCTCAGCTACTTGTGCCGGAGTAGACGCATCTGTGATGTTTGGAACTCTTGATCGCATTTGTACAATTTTAATAAGCGTTGTATCCTCATTTGTTGCAGCACCTTTAATGGTGTTAACCACATTCTCATACAATTTTGCTTTACGATTGTATTGCGTTTGCACTTGTCCCCACTTTCCTTTTATATCAGTTTCGCTGCTTGCTAAACCATTTCTTACGTTACAGCCCCACATAAATAAAATTATCAGCAGAGCTCCAACAGCTAAAAGTCCAATGTTACGGGTTCCTTTCATTTTAGTATTTTTTATTAGAGAATAAAATTAGCGTTTTTGTAATTCTTCAGAGTAATTTTTCGGTTAGCCGAGTAATACAGTCGGTAAATAGCAGACTGGTAACCCTACGGCATGGTTTTAGCCCTGAATTTGTAAATCCATGTTTATGCATTGTTGTAAAAGAACATCTGCCCTGCTTGTTGCATGTATCCTGCTTTTCTCCCAGTGCAAAAAATATGATGACAACAATCCGACAGACTCCAACCCTGTAGTTTTAAAGGATTCCATAATTGCGGAAGGACTCAATTTTCCCTGGGAGATAGTTTGGGGAGCGGATAATTTTATCTGGATCACTGAAAGAGGTGGAAAAATCAGCCGGCTAAATCCTGCAACTGGTGTAGTAACTCTCTTACATACCGTTACTGAAACCGTTACGAACGGAGAAGGAGGTTTATTAGGGATGGTTCTTCATCCCAAT
>CAZXMP010000193.1:0-5413 GCA_964641575.1 uncultured Chitinophaga sp.
GGGTAAAATATTAGTAACAGGTGGCTGCGGCTACATCGGATCACACACTCTGGTAGATTTAATTGAACATGGATATGATGTTATTTCGGTTGATAACAACTCCCGTTCAAATCCCGTAATATTAAAAGGTGTTGAACAAATAACCGGTAAAAAGATAAAAACCTACAAAGTAGATCTCTGCAATTTTGATGATACGTTTGCTATTTTCCAGGAGAACGAAGATATAAGTGGAGTAATACATTTTGCAGCGTATAAAGCCGTGGGTGAATCAGTAGAAAATCCATTGATTTATTTTGAAAACAATCTTACTTCCTTGATTAACCTGCTTAAATGTGTGCAGGAATTTCATACCCCGCATTTTGTTTTCTCCTCCTCTTGTACCGTGTATGGCAACCCGGATGAAGTACCCGTTACTGAAAACACCCCTTTAAAACCTGCAGAATCTCCTTATGGTTATACCAAGCAAATGAGTGAGCAGATCATCAGTGAGTTTGCAAAAAGCTCAGATACGCAATGTATTTTATTACGCTATTTTAATCCTGCCGGAGCACATCCTTCCTCCATCATTGGAGAAATGCCATTAGGAAGACCACAAAATCTTGTCCCTGCAATTACGCAAACCGCTATTGGCCGTTTAACAAAAATGACGGTGCATGGAAGCGATTATGACACCAGGGATGGCTCTTGCATAAGAGACTATATACATGTTTGCGATTTGGCTAATGCTCACACCCTATCACTTCAATATTTGGAAGAGCTGAAAAATAGTAGCCAATGCGAAGTTTTTAATCTCGGCAGTGGAAATGGGATTTCCGTTTTAGAAGCAATTAAAGCTTTTGAAAAAGTAAGTGACGTTAAATTGAATTATGAAATTGGCCCTAGAAGACCGGGTGATGTAATAGCAACGTATGCGAATAACAATCTCGCCAAACAAGCCCTTGGATGGAATCCAATATTTTCGCTGGAAGATATTATGGCCACCGCCTGGAAATGGGAACAAAGACTGAAAGCTGATGAAACTGTTTTTGGAAGCCAGTATGGGGAGTTGAATTAAGAGTAGGGAGTCGTAAGTCTTTAGTCGGGAGTTGAAACCCGAACACTCGGAATTTTGCATTTTATTTGGGTGTTCGATAATGGTGAGTAGCGGACAGAACGATAAATGGTGCGACGCAACTGGGTTGATAGTAGCAATTAGTTGGGCTAAAAATATTCACTTTTTCTGCAGACCCAGCGACCTCTGTGTGAACCCTCTTTTATCATTTGCCCCTTTTATCCTCTTAGCTTACATTTGCCGCACTTAAATAAAAAGGCATGCTAAAGGAAATTCAATCGACTGGAAATAAAGATACCCGTAGTGGTTTTGGCGATGGCATTGTGGAAGCGGCCCGCAAAAACGCAAATATAGTGGCTCTTACTGCCGACCTGGCTGGCTCATTGAAACTGAACCAGTTTATGAAAGAGTTTCCAGAACGTTTTATACAAGTAGGAATTGCAGAAGCGAATATGATTGGCATTGCTGCTGGTTTAACTATCGGTGGAAAAATTCCTTTCACTACTACTTTTGCTAACTTTTCTACCGGGAGGGTGTATGATCAAATTCGTCAATCGGTTGCTTATAGTGGCAAGAATGTGAAAATTTGCGCTTCGCATGCTGGACTTACATTGGGAGAAGATGGTGCTACTCACCAGATATTAGAAGATATAGGTTTGATGAAAATGCTACCGGGGATGACAGTTATAGTACCCTGCGATTATGCACAAACAAAAGCTGCTACCGAAGCTATTGCAGAATTTGAAGGACCGGTTTATCTGCGTTTTGGCCGTCCTGTTTGGCCAATATTTACTTCTGACAGACCATTTGAAATTGGTAAAGCACAACAGTTTTCTGAAGGAACAGATGTATCCATTTTTGCCTGCGGCCATTTGGTATGGAATGCTATCCAGGCTGGTGCCATTTTACAGGAAAAAGGAATTAGTGTGGAAGTAATAAATATTCATACCATAAAACCATTGGATGAGGAAGCGGTACTTAAATCTATTCGCAAAACAAAAGCTGTGGTAACTGCTGAAGAACATAATATCATTGGCGGATTGGGCGATGCAATTGCACAATGTGCTGCTAAAAACTTCCCGGTGCCCATCGAATATGTTGGTACGAAAGATACATTTGGAGAAAGTGGTAAGCCCACTGAATTGTTGAAAAAATATGGTTTGGATATTCCGGATATTGTAGCGGCTGCGGAAAAAGTAATAGCAAGAAAAAACAAGGGTTAATAGATTGTTTTAAAGAATTTGAGCAGGTTCTTCTATTATTGAACCTGCTTTTTTATTTTTAATAATTGAAAATCGTTTTAAACAATTGGACTTCGCCACATTCTAACCGAACCAAACCCCGGCATTAATGTCCCTGACTATAACAAGTGATAGTGAGTTGCTCGTTCAATTTCGTAACCCTGATACGAAGGAGAAAGCCTATACCAGTCTCATTAAAAAATACCAGGAAAAGCTATACTGGCATATAAGAAGAATGGTGGTTGATCATGATGATGCGAATGATGTACTTCAAAATGTATTGATCAGGGTATGGAATGGGCTGCAAAATTTTCGGGAAGACAGCCAATTATATACCTGGCTCTACAGAATTGCCACCAATGAATGCCTCACATTTCTTGAACAACAGAAAAAGAAGAGTGCCGTAAGTTTTAGTGATGTGGAAAGTGGTTTGAGTAATAAAATAAAGGCGGATCAGCATTTTGACCCCAATAAATTGGAGTGGAAATTGCAATTAGCTATACAACAACTTCCTGATAAACAACGGGTAGTGTTTGGATTACGATATTACGATGAAATGCCATACGAGGAAATGAGTCGTGTGCTGGAAACCAGTGAGGGGGCATTAAAAGCCAGTTATCATCATGCTGTCAAAAAAATTGAGGATTATATGCTAAATCATTAAACTTTAGAGGGCTAAACCCATCTTAGTTAGGCGTTAAAAATGAACAACAGAGATAACATATTACAAGAATTACAGGAACTGCAAAGCAAGCTGGCTACTTCTGTTCCTCAAAATACTTACGCTGTTCCAGCGGGATATTTTGAAGGATTAGCGGAGCAGGTGCTTAACAGGATAAAAGCTTTAGAGACGCAAAACGACTTTGATGATTTGAATCTGGTATCTCCTACACTAGCTAACCTTTCCAAAGCTATGCCTTACAAAGTACCGCAGGGATACTTCGAAGATTTATCTGAAAAAATGTTGAGTGTACTACAAGAAAACAATCAACTATCAGCAAAAGAAGAACTGGAAAGCATTTCACCGTTATTAAGTGGTTTGAAAAAAGAAATGCTTGCCCGACCAAATAATCAGGGCGGGCCTTTTAGTGTGCCGAAAGATTATTTTGAAAATACTGTACAATCACCTGCTAAACCGGAAGTAAAAATTGTTTCAATTACTAGCAGAAAATGGTTCCGTTATGCAGCGGCAGCGGTTGTAGTAGGTGTGATAGCGATGGCGGGGTTATTAGTTACCAACAACAACAATATTGACCCAACTACAAACTCTCATGCCTGGGTGAAGAAAAGTATTAAGAAAGTAAGTACTGACAAACTAGACCAATTTATTCAATTGGTAGATGAAGACAAGTCTGTTGAAAACGCTGTTGCTACTGCCGATAAAAACAAACAAATAAAAGAATTAGTAAAAGATATTCCTGACTCAGAAATTCAGAATTTTTTAAATGATACTGAAGTATTGGATGATGCAAGTGCTGATGAAACTATTTTGAATTAATTACTGAAAAATGAAAAAACTGTTACTCATAATAATTTTCTTATTCCCTTTTGTCTCTATAACTATGGCACAGGAAGATAACGACGATGATAAAATCCGTGACAAAATGAGACAATATATTCAGCAACGGATGCGGCTAACAAAGAATGAAGCTGAACGATTTACTCCCATTTTTATCCGCTACTTCAAAGAGTGGAGAACTACCTTAAGAGAAAATAAGACCGACAGGTTAATACTTCAGCAAAAAATTGTGGAGCTGCGACTTCGTTACAGAGGCGAGTTTAAAGATATTATCGGCGAAAAAAGAAGCAACGAAATCTATCGGCACCAGGAAATCTTTATACAAGAATTAAAAGACATCAAAAAAGAGAGGCTCCAAAACCGGCAGGGTGGCACAAGAAGAAACAAAGCACTGTTATAATTCACCTGATTTAAACGAGGTGTTTTTCATAGGTTAGCAAAGGTCCGTTCTATTTAGAGCAGGCCTTTATTATTTTCAAAACTTCCACATCGGATTTTTTACATCATGATAAAAAAGAAAAGTCCATTTTTCTTCTTCCCCTTTTTTCCACCACTCCTGCCGTAGCTCCATTGCTTTCTTCCCATCGAAATCATACTTAGCAGCAAACCGATGTTTCATTTGTTGTAACTGTGGTGCATCATCAGCACCAAAGAAAATTGTTTCATCATTTTCTTTTATCCAAAACACCTGGTGTTGTGGTGAGTGTGCTCCAGTAATCTCATAATGTATATAATCATCAAGGATCCCATTTCCTTCAAGCAATACTACTTGCGATGAATTTTGAAGGCAAACTAATTCTTCTGGAATGTAAGAAGGAAATCCTTTCTTAAATGCAAAAGCCAGCTCGGATTGTTGAATATAATAAGTGGCATTCGGTAATGAAAGTCTTCCTCCGAGTCCCTCTCTTTCTACTCCTACCCCACCTGCATGATCTTTATGCAAATGGCTCATCAATACTTTTGTTACTTCCGAAGGATTTATTCCAACATCCATCAGGTTTTGGTGCAACTGTAATGTTCCATTCTTCTCAAAACCAAGTCCGGCATCCAACAGCAAAATGTCTTTAGAAGTAATGACGACAAAAGGCTGAACTTCTACCAGCAAGCTACCAACTGGTCTTGATTGCATATCATCCTTTGTGTCATCAAACGGAACAAAGAGTTTTGTTTTATCAATAGTGAATGTGCCTTCGGAGAGTGGAATAATTTTCATGAGATATTTTTATTGATTTTGGCCACATGGAATTCGCAGCAAATAAAAATTCCTTGCACATGTCTTATCGCTGCTCATTTCATACTGCAAATTACCGTAAAACCATTTGCCGGTCAGCATCAAGCCGTATCAAAATGAAAAGCATAATAGTAAAAGTAAGTAAGGATGTTCCCCCATAACTAATAAATGGAAGTGGGATACCGATTACAGGAGCTAATCCAACTGTCATTGCTACATTGATAGCTATATGAAAAAAGAATACTGCTGCTACGCCGTAAGCATAACAACGGCTAAAAGTGCTTCGCTGTCGTTCCGCAATTGTAACAATCCGGAAAAGCAGAATGAGAGATAAGACACGCAAAACAATACAGCACGCAAAAACGAAACCT
>CAZXMP010000194.1:0-5404 GCA_964641575.1 uncultured Chitinophaga sp.
TTTTGAGGGCCGCTTTGTTATTTTAGAATACCATCAACGACAGTAATTTCATCAGTGAAATTAATTGTATGTATTGCTTTGAGTTTATTGTCTATACCTGGTGTTATCGATAACACTTCTTCTTCATAATATTCAGTTTCGTTTAGCGTAACTATTTTGTTTATAGATAACCCAAATCCATATTGGCGGGATGCATTGTTTTGTGCAGGCCGGTATAGCTGACCATTACGACGAAATAACTTTCCTGCTGGGCGACAATTTGCAATGTTTGTTGCAATTGGATTTTGAGGATGTGGCGTCCAGTTTTTAGAACATAAGTCTTTACTATAATACAATAATAACTGGTCGTTGGTGGAAGTAAAAGAAATATTTGCAGCGTTGCCAAATAGCCACCAAGTTTTGTTTTCATAAACTAAAGTAACATCCAGTAAGCTAACATCCTCCATCAGGTTCATAACAAATTCCCATTGGTAGGGGAACTTCGCAGCCTTATAAAGCTCTACTGTTTTGTTGGCACTGGTTTCGGGTATCATATAGAATTGATCCTCCCATTCAAAAACAAAAGGATAAGAAAGATGATATGATTGGTCTAGTACAGTAACAGGTGTTGAGCAATTTCCTTTATTATCTATTATAAGTAAACTAATATGAGCTTTGTCTTTAGTATATATGTATTCCTCAAAGAAAATATAGTTTATTCCTTTTTTGGTAATAACAAAAGGGTCTGCATAAAAAACTCCTTTCGGTAATGTAATAGGCTTACAAGCTGACAGGTCGAAATTACCCGATGAAAATGATTGATTGCTGTATAGTATTGTAAACCGGCCTTTATTTTCTCCTTTCAATTTGTATCCCAAATACCGAAAGATATTTCGAATGAAAAGTGAAACCATTTTGAAATTGCCCGGCGTTTTAAAACTATTTGAAGTGGGTTCGATTTTTTGCAATTGCTGGTACTTATTAAAAAATGTTTCAGCGCCAAGCAACTGTAATTCTTTTAACCTGTAGATGATGAATGAGGCTGATTTCCAGGCAAGGGTGTTTAGTGTGTTTTTTACAGAGTAAGGAACTGTGGTTGTATTGCCACTATAAACTGTAACCGGTTGGCTGGATGAAGGAAGCTGTACGGATAAAAAGCTTCCAATTACTACTTCGTCATTCATCACCTCCCAAAAACCAGAAGGTCTGGCATTCTTGTATTGTCCACCGCCAAAAGCTAAATACCATTTACCATGAAGCGGTTTGATCTCCGGCAAATATTTATCATCAGCCAAACAGGAAATGTATAATAAATCAACAATATCTTTTTTTGTAGCAGAAGAGGAAATGATCTCAGCAGCAGGATATAATTCTTTTATAGGCACAGCTTTGAAAGCATCTGGTATGGAGCGAAACCATTTGTCTTCAAATTTTTTAAAAAACTGGTATAAAAATTTGCTATCATTTTTTTTTGCAGGAACCTCAATGAATAGGATGCTTTTTGCAAGACCAGCTGTAAGCAGTTGACGTATCACTTCGGATTCCCAGGCAGGTATCTCGCCAGTATCTGCTATTAAAACACCTATCCGAAGGGAAAGACTCATATTCGTTGTTTAAATTACCAGGTGTCGGAATCGGCCGCTGTTAAAATAAAATTTAGATCTTTATATTGTTCATCAAGATATAAAAAGCAGGAAGCCTGGCTGCTGTTTATTTTGAAACATTGTAGTGCAGGTGGCAGAGGAATGCTTTTATTCAGGTTGAACGAAATAGTATTGTACCCCAGCATAAATGCCACTCGTTTTATTTTTTTAATAAAACCCGGCGTTATTTTTTTATAATCACTAAAGTCGCCGATCCAGAAAATATCAGTTAGCTGTATCCAAATTATAATTCCATTCAGTTGTAAAAAAAATTTATCGCTTGTTTTTTTATAATCCAGGTAATGAATGTCTCTATTCACTTTTGCATAAGCCGTTGATAATGGGTTCTGAAATGAAGACGGCACTACATTTTTTCTATGCAAAATGAATTTTGCATAGGGAAAGTAAATTTTTTTCACTGCTGGAAACCTGCGAATGATTTTTGAAAGCGGAATTGTTTTTACACGCAGTTTAAGATCCCATCTAATAATTTCATCAAGGTGTTTCCAGCCAAGTTTGTTTACTAATCCATGATAGGAGTTTTCGTTGGGCTGTCCTATCAATAGCTTTACATCTTTTTTTTGGCAAGCCTCATAAGTAAGGAGTGCCAGCTTTACAAAAAGACCTTTTCGTGTATGCTCACTATGTGTCATTGTATCACCCGATTGAGCCGCCTGAATTATTTCACCATTAACTATTGCTTTAAAAGGAAAAACTCCATAATAAGCGGCGGGGCTTTTTGTAAGCTTATGTATAGCAATAAAACCAATTACAGGTAACCCTAATGAAGAAGTGTTAAAACGGGTTTCTATTTCATGTTCGGAAATAGACATTTGAAAGGCATTTTTATAAAGATTTTGTAGTAGCGGGTAGTGTTCAGGTGTTATTCTTTCAAAATGATACTCTTCAGTATTTGAACTACTATATGTTGCAGCGGCTTGTGTCATTTCCTCAAACTTACTTTAATCTAAATTAAAAAGCCGCTTGTTGAAGCGGCTTTTTAAAATTCGAAGAAAATTTATTTCTTAAAATCCTTTCTTCTCAATCTTCTTACCATCCACATCCAACTCTACAATTTCATAACCCAGTTTCTTTACACCTTCTAAAATTTTTGCTTTATCTCCTACTAATAAAATATTCATTTTATCAGGGTTTAATGTTCTTTTCGCTACTGCGTCAACTTCTTTCTTGGTAAGATTGGCCAAAATTTTATTCTGCTGATCTACATAATTCGCAGGCAGGTTATAATTTAAGATACGGCCAATAAAACCAGCTTTTTGAAAACCTGTTTCATAACTACGGGCATCTCTTTGTCCCAATGAATTTTTCATGAATTTCAATTCCGCTTCTGTAATACCATTAGTGCGGAAATTATTGATCTCTTTCATTACTTCTACTAATGCACTATCCGTAGCATCGGCACGGATGCCTGAACTGAATTCAAAATCACCGGCATGCTCATCAGCACTAAAACCACTGCGGGCACCATATGTCCAGCCTTTATCTTCCCGCAGGTTCAAATTCAAACGACTGTTGAAATCGCCACCCAATGCATAGTTGGTGAGCATGGCACGGTAATAATCACCTGTAGCATCATATTTTAAACCAGTTGCATAGCCAACACGGAATTGTGATTGTGCTGCTTTTGGAATATCAACCAGGAATACTTTTGTTTTATCAATAACAGGAGGAGTGCTTTCTACTTTTGGAAGCACCACTTTTTTATTTGGCAATTTATTCAGGAAAGCAAGTTTTGGTACAATTTCTTCCTGTTTTACATCACCCACCACTACTACATTCGTTCCTTGTGATGTAATGAAGTTGTCATAATAATTCTGGATGTCTTCCAGCTTCATGTTTCTTACCGTATGTTCTGTACCTGATTCACTCATGGCCATAATGTTGTTAGGGCCATAGTTTACTTTGGCAAAAACAGCAGTGGCAACAGAGGCAGGGTCAGCTTTCGCTTGTTTGAAACTTTCTAAATTTTGTTTTTGAATACGGGTGAAAGCAGCTTCCGTAAACTTAGGATTCAGCAATCTTTCTTGCACCAGCTCCATAGTAGCATCTAAATTCTTTTTTAGTGATTGTACACTGATAGTGATACCATCAAAGTTGCTACCAATATTAACAGAGCTGCCTAATTTTTGCAATGCGATCGACATTTGCTCTGCTGTATAATTCTTCGTGTCTTCGTTCATCATATCAGCAAAGAAATCAGCCAATCCAATTTTAGCAGTATCTCTTGCTTGTAATATATGTCCGCCGGGAATAGTGATCGTAACAGTAACCGTTGGTACTTCCGTACTTTCGGAGCCAATCATTCTTACACCATTTGGCATATCTTTTCTCCAGAACTTTGGCACTTTTACAATGGGGTTAGGGCCATTGCCCGGAATTTTTTTCCTGTCGAAATTATCTTTCGCTTTTGCATATTTCAATCCGGCATAGCCATAATCTGGCGCATCGTATTTAGAAGAATCGATTTTATAATTATCAGCCGCAGCAATTAATTTATCCTGTCCTTTTGGTAATACGCTTAAATAAACTGCTGGCTTGTTGTTGATATACTTATTAAATACCCGCATTACATCTTCTTTGGTAACGGCCTGGTACATTTTAAGCAGCTCAGCAATTTTATTAGGATTGTTGGTGAATGTTTGAAAGTTAGCTAACTGTGAAACTTTGCCAGCCACACTTTGCAAACCATTGATCAATTGTGATTCGATACCGCCTATAAATTTGGCAATATCATCATCCGTAGGTCCAACGGCAGCAAAAGCTTTTAGCGAAGCTCTATACAACGAATCCATATCAGCCAGCGATTTGCCGGGCGATGGTATAATGCGAATAGAAAACTCTCCGGCCAGTTCAGACAATTGACTGAAGGCACTTGCCTGTAATGCTTTTTGTGTTTTTACTAATTCCTGGAACAAGGTGGAATTTCTTCCCTGCCCTAATACCTGTGCAAGGCAAGCCAATGCGGCCATATCCTCATGATAGTTAGGAACAGTAGGATAAATTACGGTTAGTAATGGAAGACGGGCATAGTTATCAATATATGAAACATAACGGTCTGCTTCTAATACTACTGCTGGTACCACCACCGGTTCTACTTTTGGTCCTGCCGGAATAACACCAAAATATTTTTCTACTAACTTCAATACTTCAGCAGGCTTAACATCACCACCAACTGTTACAGTTGCATTGTTAGGGCCATACCAGCGTAAAAAGAAATTCTTCAGATCGTTTACATCTACTTTATTCAGATCTTCTACATACCCGATGGTTAACCAGGAGTAAGGATGACCATAAGAATAAAAATTCTTGGCACCAACTTCTGATGCTAATCCATAAGGACGGTTATCATAATTCTGGCCTCTTTCATTTTTAACTGTTGAACGTTGTATCTCAAATTTCCGTTGTGTAACGGCATCTAATAAAAAGCCCATACGGTCAGCTTCCAGCCACAGCATTTTTTCCAGTTGATTGCTTGGTACGGTTTCAAAATAATTGGTACGGTCACGGTTGGTAGTACCGTTGAGTGTACCACCGGCATCCGATACAATTTTAAAATGTTGTTCATCGGCTACGTTATCACTTCCCTGGAACATCATGTGTTCAAAAAAGTGGGCAAAACCGGATTTGCCGATTTCTTCCCGGGCGGAACCCACGTGATAGGTTACATCCACGTGTACGATCGGATCACTATGATCTTCATGGATGATCAGGGTGAGTCCATTGGGTAATACATATTTCTCGTAAGGAATGACCAGTTCAGA
>CAZXMP010000195.1:0-5395 GCA_964641575.1 uncultured Chitinophaga sp.
ATTGATGGACTGGGTGATGACTGGCCTATTGGGTATGAGGATGTAAAACCATTTTACGACAGAGTAGATAAACTCATTGGGATTTTCGGCACTAATGAAGGTTTGGAAAACGATCCAGATGGTTTTTTCTTAAAACCTCCCAAACCAAGATTGCACGAACTGTTTATAAAAAATGCCGCTACACAAGCAGGAGTTAAAGTAATTCCCTCCCGCCTTTCTATTCTTACAGAAAAATTGAATGACGAAAGAGGCAAATGCTTTTTTTGTGGACAGTGTAGTCGTAACTGTAGTATGGCAAAAGCCGACTTCTCTTCTCCCAATGTATTAATTAAGCCAGCATTAAAAACGGGTAATCTTGATATTATTGCGAATGCAATGGCCAGAGAAGTGATGACAAATAAAGATGGATTAGCAACCGGTGTTTCCTATATTAGTAAGGATGACATGATGGAATACCAGGTAGAAGGAAAAGTGGTGATTGTAGCAGCCAGTGCTTGTGAAAGTGCAAGATTATTACTCAATTCAAAATCTGACCGTCATCCCAATGGATTAGCAAATAGTAGCAATGTGGTAGGCAAATATTTGCATGATTCTACAGGTGCTGCATTAGGTGGTGTCCTTCCGGAATTATTCGACAGGAAACGATACAATGAAGACGGGGTTGGAGGTATGCATATCTATTCCCCCTGGTGGTTAGATAATAAAAAGTTAGATTTCCCAAGAGGCTATCATATTGAATATTGGGGTGGCATGAGCCAACCCTCCTATGGTTTTAGCTGGGGAATTGAAAACCTGAATGGTAAATATGTGGTGCATGGTAAACAAAAAGAAGGCGGTGGATATGGAGCATCATTAAAAGAAGATTATCGTTATTTCTACGGATGTGGTGTAGGTATGGCGGGCCGTGGTGAAGCTATTCCGCTGGAAAGTAATTATTGCGAAATTGATTCGAATACCGTTGATAAGTTTGGCATCCCCGTTTTAAAGTTTAATGTAAAATGGAGTGAGCATGAAATAAACCAGGCCAAACACATGAAAGAAACGTTTAAAGAAGTAATGCATAATATGGGTGCAGTTATTACCTGGGGCGGAGATGACAATGAAAAAAATCAATGGGGTTTAGCTAAGCCCGGAGAAATAATTCATGAAGCTGGTACCGTAAAAATGGGTAATGATGCAAAAAAATCGGCCTTAAATAAATGGAGCCAGGCACATGATTGTAAAAACCTGTTTTGTGTAGATGGTGGCCAGTTCGTATCGCAGGCTGATAAAAATATTACCTGGACGATACTTGCGTTAAGTATGAGAGCCAGCGAATACATTATTGATGAAATGAAAAAACAAAATTTATAACTAGCCGATAGCTCTAAGCTAAAAGCTCATAGCATTTTATATGGACAGACGTAAATCACTCAAACTAATCGTTACCGGCGCAGTGGCTACTCCTCTCGCTATTGCCAGTTGTAAAACGGACGATAAAAAAACAACCGGTGCCAGTGTAGAAGATGCAAAATTCAATCTCGATCGTAATCCAGATGAGTTAAAGTATGAGAAAGAAATTCTTGCCAAAGAAAATTTCTTTACTGAACATGAAATGGCAACCATAACCATTTTAGCCGATATCATCATTCCAAAAGATGAAGTAAGCGGTAGTGCCAGCGAAGCAAAAGTGCCCGAGTTTATTGAATTTATTGTAAAAGATATGCCCAATCACCAGGTGCCAATGCGGGGCGGGTTGCGTTGGCTGGATATGCATTGCTTGAAAAAATATGAAAAAACATTTAAAGATTGCAGCCAGCAGCAGCAAATGGAACTGGTGGATATTATCGCTTATCCCGGCAGAGTTAAAGATAAACCCCAATTAAAACAAGGAGCTGCTTTTTTTAGCTTGATGCGTAATCTTACGGCTACAGGATTTTACACCTCTGAAATTGGAGTAAAAGATATTGGCTATGCTGGCAACAAACCCAATGAATGGAACGGTGTGCCAGCTGATGTATTACAACAATACAAATTGGCCTATACAGAAAAAGAATTGAAAGAATGTATAGGGTTTGATAGTAAATAAAGTTTCCGTGCAGGTAAATGTTTCTTAACTTTCTTATCCCGCAACCTTTAAACATAAACCTTATGCACCAAAAATCATTGTTTGTACTGCTGCTATTAACAATGCAGCTTTTTTCTGTAGCGCAGAATTATGTAACCCTACATGATCAATGTAACTATTCCGGCAGACAATACACTCTGGAACCTGGCAACTACAAAGCTTATCAAATGAAAATTGGTAATGATAAGCTCAATTCTTTCCAGATTCCATCTGGTTTTAAAATAACCTTGTATGAGCATGACGATTTTAAAGGCAAGTCAAAAACTTTTTATGCCAGTGACAATTGTCTTAGTACTGATTGGCGTAGTGTGGCCTCTTCCATCGTTGTAGAAGGGCCTTATGGTTATCAGCAACCCGGAAGTGGTGGTTATGGAAATGAGTACATCACTTTTTTTGCAGATTGTTATTCCAAAGGTTATTCGCAAAGTTTACGCCCCGGCACTTATACAGGCAGCCAGCTCGGCGCATTAAAATATGCTATATCCTCATTTGTTATTACAGGTAATCTCCGCCTCAGGGTTTATTTGAATAATGAAAATGCAGCCGGTGCATCTGCAGCATTTGAAACCAGTCAGAGCTGCTTTAGCAAGACCTACAATGACAAAATAGGCTCATTGGTTATCGAATATAAATCAACAACACCCACCTACCCCACTAATCCCGGAGGTGGAAATTATAATAGTAATTCCTATGCTACCCTCTACTCCGATTGCAACTACAATGGAAATGCAATCCGCCTAATGCCCGGTACTTACCAGGGAAATCAGTTGGGATTGATGAGATACAATATTTCGTCTATCAATTTGGGAAGCAATCTCAGAGCCAGGGTGTACCTCGACAATGAATATGCATCTGGCTCCTCCTATCCTATAAATGCTGATATAAGTTGCATGAACAGCAATATGCGCAACCGGATTGGCTCCATTATCATAGAGGAAAAATGGGGTAATAACCCCGGCTACACACAGCCAGGTGCTGGTAGCGGAGATATGGTAATCATTTACACAGATGGCAATTACAAGGGACAAGCAGCATCATTGCTACCCGGTACTTATCGTACTATGGCAGAAGCGGGAGGCTTTCCCAATAAAGCACTTAGTTCATTACAATTACCAGCCGGATTCAGAGTTGTACTATATGAAAATGAAAATTTCGGAGGGAAAAGCTATACCATTACGGAATCAAAAACAGGGTTTAGTATATCCGGATGGAACGACCGAACCTCTTCTATAGCTGTGTACCGGAATTGAACTAGTTATTAACAAGTGTTTAAAACTCATTTTTCATAGGGAAAATCAGTTTTTTGTATAAGAAAGTACCCTATATTTGATTTGGTAATACTTATACCCATTAACATTCTAAATTAAAAACAACATGGCAACAAAGAAAAAAGCAGCCAAAAAAGCGGCTAAGAAAGCAGCTCCAAAAAAAGCAGCTAAGAAAGTAGTAAAGAAAGCAGCTCCAAAAAAAGCAGCTAAAAAAGCAGCTCCAAAAAAAGCAGCTAAGAAAAAATCAACCCGTAAGCCTAATGCAGCATTCATGAAAGCACTTACTCCTAGTGCAGATTTAGCAGCAGTAGTAGGTAGCAAACCATTAGCACGTACAGAAGCAGTTAAAAAAATATGGCAGCATATCAAAGCAAACAAATTGCAAGATTCTAAGAATCGCCGTATGATTAACAACGATGCTAAATTAAAAGTGGTATTTGGTGGTAAAGCTCAAGTATCAATGTTTGATGTAGCTAAAGTTTTATCTAAACATTTGAAATAAGCTAAGACTTTCTTATACCTTAAAGGGCATCGTAATGATGCCCTTTTTTATTATAGCACTATTGTGTTGGTCAATTAGATTTTTTCTTGGTAGTTTTTCTTTACAAAAAAAAATTGTTCGCTGTCTATGTAATAAAAATGTCATTTTATTTCAACAGAAAAAAGCGATTGGGAGTCTTTATTAAGTAAAATCAAAAAGGCATACTAATTGCTTTTCGATATTTATGACAAAAGTGGTAACAGCGATGATCATCGATGATGATGAAGATATGGGTCTATTACTTACAGCCCTGCTCGAAACCAGGAAAATATATTGCTTAGCGGTACAAACGTTACCCGAGGCAAGAGATTACCTTGAAAATCTAAAGCCCACCGTTATTTTTCTTGACAATAGTTTTCCGGAGGGACTAGGTGTAAATTTTATACGAGTCATAAAATCCACGGATAAGGATATTAAAATCATCATGCTTACCGGTGATATTTCTCCATGGATTGAGCAAAAAGCTTGTGATGAGGGTGTAGATTATTTTCTACGAAAACCAGTTAATGCAAAAGAAATAAACGACGTACTTGATGAAATGAATTTTATCCGCAACTGAAATAATAAAGTTTGTACCTGGCAGTTAAACGGATAAACAAAGCGAAGTATTTATTAATTTCATCCATGTATGGATGTATTACTAATCACACTTCTAATAGTTTCTATCATTGTATTAATTATAGTCCGGCTATTTAACCAATCAAAGAAACCGGTTTTCATTGCTCCTATTTCTGAAACATATAAGCAGTTACTGGAGCAGTATGTTGTTTTTTACCAACAATTGAACGACGATAAAAAAAAGGAATTTGAAAACAGAGTACAATTTTTTTTAAGCTACGTAAAAATTACAGGGGTAAAAACTATTGTTGATGATTTAGACAAAGTATTGATAGCCGCAAGTGCCATAATTCCTATTTTTAATTTTCCGGATTGGGAATATGTGCAACTAAATGAAGTCCTGCTCTACCCCGATACATTTAATCATGAGTTTGAACAAGAAGGTAACAACCGCAGCCTATTGGGAATGGTGGGTAGTGGTGTCATGAACGGTATTATGATTTTATCGCAGCATGAATTGAAACAGGACTTTCTCAATAAAACAGGAAAAGACAATGTAGCCATCCATGAGTTTGTACACCTGGTTGATAAAACGGATGACACAATTGATGGTGTGCCTGCTTTCATAATGGAGCAGCATTATATACAGCCATGGATTCACCTAATGCATCAGAAAATAAAATTGATGAAAAAAGAAAAATCAGATATTGATATCTATGGTGCTACAAATGAAGCCGAATTTTTTGCAGTGGTATCAGAATATTTTTTTGAACGACCTAAACTTTTAAAAGATAAACATCCGGATTTGTATGAATTACTGGAGAAAATTTTTAAAAAAACATAGCTGCATTTTATCAAACTGGGTAAATATGAGAAAAAAAATACCCGTATTAATTGTTGAAAATAAATAATACGGGTATT
>CAZXMP010000196.1:0-5378 GCA_964641575.1 uncultured Chitinophaga sp.
TAAAAAGGCGGCTCCTAAAAAACCCGCTGCTAAACCGGTTGCAAAACCAGTAGCAAAGAAGCCTGCTCCAAAAGCAGCTGCAAAACCCGCACCTAAACCTGTGGCTAAAGCACCAGCAAAACCTGAGCCTCCTGCAGCTAAACCTGCTCCGGCACCAGCACCTGTTGCTCCAAAAAAGCCAGGACAAGTTGATCCCAAGTCATTGGTATCAATAAAACCTAAAGTACAACCTGTGATAAAAAAAGAACCCCCTAAGCCAACCAAATTGGTGATACCGAAAACTACTGTGAAGAGTTCCGTAAAATATGAACCAGAATTTACCAAGTCGGTATTAGATAAGCAGGCTTACGAATCAACTGGTCCAACAATGCGTTATTCTGATAATGACTTGAATGAGTTCAAAGAAATCATTCAGAAAAAATTGGATGCTGCTAAAAAGGAACTGAACTATTTACAAGGTTTAATTACCCGCAAAGAAGAAGGTGGAGATATGGATGAAGGACGCTACATGACCATGGAAGATGGAAGTGTAAGTATGGAAAGAGAGCAGTTGAGCCAAATGGCCAGCCGCCAGATCACTTTCATCGATCACCTGGAAAAAGCGATGATGCGTATCGAAAATAAAACATACGGTATCTGTCGTGTTACCGGTAAGTTGATCGATAAAGCTCGTCTCCGTGCTGTGCCACATGCTACCTTAAGCATTGAAGCAAAGCAAATGATGAATAAGTAATATTAAAGAAGAGAATACAAATAAATAGGGTATATAAAGTCGTTACGAAACTTTATATACCCTATTTCTTATAAACTTACACCCTTCAACATATCACTTTCCTTTCCCTCTCAAAAAAACCTGGAAGCCAATACCCAACTGGAAGCCATGGTTGGTAAATTTTGTAGTGGTTTCGTTTTCTCTTGTTTCTATTGGAGAAGTAGCAGTATTAGTATCGTAAAACAACTTTGTTCTTTTAAAAGTGTTTTTGCTGCTGGAATAGGTATAGCCAAGAAAAATATCAAGACCAGCATTTTCACCCATCATTTTAGTTAGGCCGGCGGCTAGTGTTCCATTAAAGAAAAAACCACCGGTTGATTTTCCCGTATAAGAATCTCTGAAGTAAGGTGTTCCTCCTGTATAGTAAAAAAAACCTTCCGTTTTCAGGTTGCTCGCTCCAGCATTAACAGTTGCCTGACCAAAAGGTAGAAAGGAGCCTGTTTTACCAAAATAACTTCTGGCAAAACCACCGCCACCGATATTAAACCCATTTGATTGATCGGATTGATAGGTGGAACCGCCTTGTTCATAACTTGTTTTTTGGCCATTGGGATTAATATTGAGTACAAACCCAACAGCCGTGTTTTCAGATATAAACCATCCTAATGAAGGTGTCAATGACACATTGTAATTTTTTACAGTAGACGTGTTACTTCCAATTTGCGCCACATTTATATCTGCTGTGCCCGAGTTAAAAACTGCACTTGCTACTGTTGCGCCTACCATCCTGTCTCCTTTTGAAAATTGTGCATTTAGTGTACCGCCGGCGAGTAAACTAAGTATAGAAAAAAAGTAAATTTTATGTCGCATGATATGGGCTGGTTTTCAACAAATATAGGGGTTCGTTTAAATCCTTTTATTCCAGTTTTTTTTAGCTAAAAAACAACCCCTATTTAAGTTTTTCCCTTTACCTTTAAAATCTCTTGGTGAAGCGGAAAAATCCCTTTACTTTTAAAACCGAAACTAATTAAACAGCCAAATCAAACTTTATGAGAAAGTTCAATCTACTCTCAATCTTAGCTTTAGCGATTACATTTTTAGCCGTTAGTTGTACGAAAGAAGGTCCTGAAGGTCCCGCTGGTGCAAATGGTGCACAAGGTCCTGCTGGTGTAAATGGCGCAACTGGCGCCACTGGTGCAACTGGCGCAACAGGCCCTGCCGGTGCAACTGGCCCACAAGGTCCTGCTGGTAGTGCAAATGTTATTTACAGTGCATGGCTACAATTCACTGCTGCAAATTGGGCGGACTCCGCTATAACAAATGTAGGTACAGCAAAGAGAGCTATTCAAACTGCACCTGGTATAACAACAACAATACTTAATCAAGGTATTGTTTTAACTTATATGGCTTTTTTACCAAGTCTAGATCCAATGTACCCGCTTCCAAGACTTAATACCGCTCAGGCACCTCTTCCGGCTGTTTACTACAATTTTATGCCGTTAGTTGGGAAAATATTATACTATTATATTCATATAGATGGAACAACCCCAACCTTTATTCAAAATACTAGTTATGGGTTCCGTTATATTATAGTACCTGGTGGGGTAGCTGGTGGCCGTGGTGGTAATACTGAAAAAGTAGCGGAAATTAAAGGGCAGCTATATTCCGAAAGTCAACTAAAAGCAATGCCTTACACTGAAATTTGTAACCTACTCAATATTCCAAAATAATATTAATCAAATTTTTTTAAGCCGTTCTGATCACTTCGGAACGGCTTTTTCTTTTTCTACCTTTATTTTATATTCAACAAAACAGTCGAAATGCGATATTTTTTTTTCATAGTATTATTTTTTTGCTCCATTATATTATTTGCACAACCCCGCATCATCTCCGGTCCCATGCTAGGTCCGGTTGAATTGCGGGATGCAAAAGTTTGGGTAGAAGTTTCGCCGGAAGTAAAAACGGTTTCATTGCAGTATAACAAAAAGGGAGAACTTAAAACAACAAAGACTATTATCTATAAAGGTGAATTGGGAAATGATTTCAACCCCATTTATTTTACGGTTGGCGGATTGCACTTTAATACTACTTATCAATACAAAATATGGATAAATGGAAAGCCTACTACAAAAGCTGGCGAGTTTACCACCAAAGACCTATGGCAATGGAGAAAACCAGTTCCTGATTTTAATTTCTTAACCGGTTCCTGCTCTTATTTTAATGAACCGGTATTTGATCGTCCCGGAACACCGTACGGTAAAGACTCTTCCATTTTTGAAACAATGGCCAAAGAAAAATCTGCTTTTATGTTATGGTTAGGCGATGCCTGGTACACCAGAGATGTGGACTATTACAGTGAATGGGGTTTGTGGTACAGGGCCAGTCATGATAGAGCTACACCTGGGTTACAAAATTTTCTAAAAGCTATGCCTCATTTTGCAACCTGGGATGATCATGATTATGGCCCCAATGATATTGGCGGCAATTACATTTTAAAAGAAACCAGCCGGAATGTGTTCAATAAATATTTCTGTAATCCATCTTCCGGCCAAAACGGGCAAGGCATTTACACCATGACCACCTGGGGCGATGCCGATATTTTTATTACAGATAACCGTTGGTGGCGCAGTGCGGATGCTATTAAAGATTCAATAGATGGCAAGCCAAACCCGGAAAAAAGAATGTTGGGCAAGCAACAAATGGATTGGCTAAAGAATTCCTTGCTATTTAGTACCGCTACCTTCAAAATAATTACGGTTGGCAGCCAGGTTTTAAATCCTGTTTCTCCTTATGATAAATGGCGGGATTTTCCGGCAGAGTATGACGAGTTAATGAATTTTTTAAAAGAGTATAATATAAATGGTGTTGTATTTCTTACCGGCGACAGGCATCATAGCGAAATAATAAAAGTTGAAAGATCCGGAACTTACCCATTATACGATATTACAGTATCGCCACTTACATCCGGAACACATATTTTTGGAGATGCAGAAAAAAATAATCCGTACAGGGTTTTAGCACTGGATCAAAAACAGAATTATGGAAAGATTTCATTTATCGGTAAACGAGGCGAACGAAAAATGACCGTAGAATATTTGGGCACTAAAGGTGAAAAACTGGATGAGTGGAGTATTTCGGAAAATGATTTGAAAACACCGGGTACAAAATAATTTAACCATAAAAACAACCAGCATGAAAATTTTAATTGCTTTTTTATCGGGTATTATTTTTTTTGCAGCTTGTAATAATGAAAAAAGCACAACCTCAGAGGAAGCTATTGTTGCTGAGCAAACAACAGCCGTAGAAACTGTTAATCCGCAAGCAGATTCAACAGCAATAAGAAAAACAATTACTGAATTTTATGACTGGTATTTAGTGAACTGGGAAAAATTTCCAACAACGGGATTATATAAAGGCCTAAAAAAAGCAGACATGCCTCCTTATCAAATAGATTGGAAGGCCGTAGATAAATATCACAACTTTATTAAAGAATCTGTTCCTCAATTAGGCAATACATTTATAGCGGCACAAAAGAAATTCTTTGAGCAATGTGATCAGGAGTTTAAAAAGGATACCGAAGGAGAAATACCGTATGGGTTTGATTACGACTGGTACACCAATAGTCAGGAAGAGCCTAAATACTTAATTGATGAAATGAATAATTCACATAACTGGAAAACAGTTGTAAGTGGGGATGATGCAACCGTAGAAGTAATGAGATGGCGGGATGACAATGGACAAAAAATTGAAGAGCCCATCATTAAGTTCGGTATGAAAAAAGAAGCTGGAAAATGGACGATTGCCCGTATTGGTAACCCCTATTAATAAGTTTTAGCACAAGAAATGGATTGAATATGACGATTTATTTTAATTATGAAAAAGGCCAGGTAATTCAGGCATTGCGTTATCATTTTATAAGCAAGCTGGAAATAAAAATTATGCTTATTACAGTAAATGTATTTGCTATCGGCTCTATCATTTTATATATGACGGGTATAATTGGTCCAATGCCATTTCTTGTTGGATCGCTTTTGTGGATAGTGCTGATGGCCAGTTTTTGGTTTTTTCTTCCCATTGCAGTATATCGCCGGGCAGTTACATTTAAGCATGAATTCAATATGAATTTTACTGAAGAAGGATTTACCCTTGGGCATGAGAAAGGTTCAAAAAACTGGCAATGGACTGCATTAAAAAACTACCTGGAAAGTCCTCACTTTTTTCATTTGTATTTCGACAGCCGATCTTTTTTCCTGGTGCCGAAAAGCGGTTGCAAAGATTCTGACGAAGTCTTTGAATTGAGGAAGCTAATAAAATCGAAAGTAAAGAAAGGGTGAGTTATTGTTACGATAACCTTTCAGATTAATAAGCGAAAATATTTCTTTACAGATTTGAAGTCCCTCCTGCGGAGAGGTGTTTGGGGAGGCTTCTCACAAATTTTTCTCCATTACATAATGCGGAATTGTTACTTCCGTAAATTCATTACCTTTTATTTTATAGCCTAGTTTTTCATAAAAGCCAATGGCATTCTTACGGGCATGCATACTCAGGTTTTTGTAGCCCCTGTCCCGTGCTATTGATTCTGCAAAATTCATCAATGCTCTGCCAATTCCTTTTCCTTGCAGGTTATTTAATACAGCCATTTGCCGCAGCCTGACTGGCCGAATAT
>CAZXMP010000197.1:0-5352 GCA_964641575.1 uncultured Chitinophaga sp.
CAAGGTTTACCCGCCAATGATGTTACCATCAAAAGCTGTGAGCTCTTACCTCACATTTTCACCCTTACCCGAAGGCAGTTATTTTCTGTGGCACTATCTCTTTCCTGACTTTCGTCTGGAAGCCGGCTCTTCACCGGTGCATTGCTCTGTGCTGTCCGGACTTTCCTCCTCCTAATTAAATAAGAAGCGATAGCCTGGCTTGTAGCCATGCGAAGGTAATTATTTTTATTGGGTGGGCTGCATTACTACTATCAGCTTCGTTGCGTCGCACACTTCATCAGCTTGCCCCAACAGAAGTGTTGGGGTTCGGTAATTCTATTGGGCATTATTCAGGAGTCAATACTGAAAATAAATCTCTGTCGCCCCATATCCATAATTTGGATGATACTGGTTCACAAAAGATTTCACTTCTTTCTTTAAACGAAGTTTATCATGTATTTCATTTCGCAATACCCCTTCCCCTACTCCATGTATTATCGTAAGTGTAGGTTGATGATGTGCAAGGGAAAGCTGATAGTATTTTTCAAATGTTTTTAGTTGCAGTGTTAGTATCTCGTAATTGCTAAAATGTTTCCAATCATCGCTCAATTTTTCTATGTGGAGGTCTACCACACTCCGGGCAGGTTCTAAATGCTGCCGGGCTTTGGAGGCTTCATAAATTTTATAGCCTGCAGCCGCTAATCTCCCTATTTCCACCCTGTCTTCATATAATTTATCGGGATAATTTTCAAATAGCAATTGTGAGAATGTAGCCTGGTTTTTTTGTTTCAGTTCTTCAATTTTAGCAAAAAGTTGTTTAGGTTTTAGTTTTACAGATGCTTCAAAATGATCGGCTTTATTTTTCTCCGGTTTCAACAACGAGAAATCAAATTCAAAAGAAGGACTATCATTCAGGTCCGCAAAATCCACATCATGCAAATAAAAATCCTCGAAAGGCTGCACGGTATTCTTTAATTCAAAATCAGGCTTGCCAAAAAAATGAAGTTTATAGGTAAAGTTGTAAGGAGTTTCTGTCCGGTTGATCAAATGCAGTTTCAATTCTTCCACTACGGTATCACCAAATTCATCAATATCCATCACCGGTAAAAAAGTAAGCCATACACCATCAACTACTTTTTTTTCTGTTGATGGTTTTTCTTTCCGCACATCATCCACATATTTCTTTTCCTTTTTAGGTGGAAAAAGTTTCTTCTCTGAAAACCGTTTGAAATAAGGAAAATCAATCTGATCCATGTAAACTGGGAATGAGACTCCCTTCACATCTACCATCAGCATTTTATCATTGATAAAATCCACTATCGTTGCTTCTTCGTTGGAATGCAGTATCAACACAATATCACCTAACTGGTACTTCATAATGCCCCTACCCCTAAAGGGGAATTTAGTTTACTAAAATAAAAAAGTCGCACAAAGTTACTTGATGTAAAAATGTGCGACAGGAAAAATTTGTTATTGTACTTTATTCTTTCTTCTTAGCCAGTTTGCTATGCGTATAACTATACAAGAAATAAATAGCCAGACCAATCGCCAGCCATATCATAAACCGCATCCAAACTTTATGCGTTTCCTGCGCCATCAGGTAAAAACAACTTATCATACCTAAAACGGGAATTAAAGAAAGTTTTTTAGTGAACGATAAATAACCCATGATAAGAGCTATCAGCCAGAAAGCTGCCATTGGCCATGTTTCGCCTGTCCATATATCTTCTGTAAAATGGGTTGGCACATTCGTAACGATCAGTACAATCGCTGCAATAAGTAATATGGGATAAATAAATTGTGCATTGGCATACGGCACTTTGAATTTGCTTTCTGGTCTGTCTTTCCGCTGCTGCAATACAAGTATACCTCCGCAAACCATTACAAATGCAAACAAGGTTCCGATACTCGTAAGGGATAATACTTCACCAAGGTTAAGGAATAATGCGGGTATAGCCACCACAATACCAGTCAATATAGTAGAGAAAGACGGTGTTCCGTATTTAGGATGAATTTTTGAAAATATCTTAGGCAACAATCCATCCCGGCTCATACTCATCCATATCCTCGGTTGCCCCATCTGGAATACCAGTAATACACTGGCTGTAGCAATGATTGCACTAATAGCAACAACACCTGAAATAAATTTCAATCCTTTTTCATCAAATACCATGGCCAAAGGATCTCCTACATTTAATTTGGAGTAATGCACCATTCCCGTAAGTACTAGTGCCAGCAATACATATACTACCGTACAAATAATAAGTGAGTTGATCATTGCTTTTGGCAGATCCCGTTGTGGATTTTTACACTCCTCTGCCGTGGTAGAAATGGCATCAAACCCGATATAAGCAAAGAATACTGCCGATACCCCCTTCATAATACCACCAAAACCTTCCGGGCTAAATGGTGTCCAGTTATCCGGATTGATATAGAAAGCTCCTAATACAATTACAAAGAATATTACTGCAAGTTTTAGAATTACCATCAGGTTACTCGCCGATCTTGATTCTTTGATTCCCCGGAATACGATATAGGTAATTAAAGCAACGATCAGTAATGCCGGTATATCCATAACAATACGAAATCCACCAATGGTCGGTGCATTAGCCCAGGCAGATATTGCTTCCTGCGTGGCAGATGCTTTGGCGGTCATATAATCCATCGTCATCCAATCCGGAATATGCATTCCGGCTTTTGTCATCAGGTTGGTAAAATAATCACTCCATGAAATAGCCACTGCAATATTACCAATTGCATATTCCATCAAAAGATCCCACCCAATTATCCAGGCAAATATTTCGCCGAAGGCCACATATGAGTAGGTATATGCACTGCCCGATACCGGAACAGTAGATGCAAACTCAGCGTAACATAATGCTGCAAATCCGCAAGCAATAGCAGTGAAAATATAAAGGAACACAACACCCGGGCCACCGTTAGATGCGGCAGAACCAATGCCACTAAATATACCGGCTCCAATAACGGCTGCAACACCAAAGAAAGTAAGGTCACGAACACCCAATACTTTTTTAAGTCCTAAGGAATGTCCATCTCCCTGGCCGGCTTCTGCCTCTTTTAAAATATGCGAGATCGATTTTTTTCTGAAGAGTTGATTTGCCATATCAGTTGGTTTTGAAGGGGTTAAAATAGGAAAAAAAATGATTGGAGAATGATTTTCCTGTTGCCTTTTAATCAAGTAGTATAAAATGCCTGATTTTAATCATTCGAAGCATAAACAAGCATCATTTTTTTCCGGTCTCTGCTGCTACAATTTTGTGTCAGCAAAAAAGAAATCAAATGGAAACAACAATCAAACATGTTTATGCGCCAACAACGGCAAAACAAAACAGCCGAAGATCATTGTGGAAACAGTTTATAAAATGGGCTGATCAGCAAGAAGAAAATAGATTTGGCTGGACAGCCGTTTCAATAGCTGGCCATGGCTGTGTATTTACAATAATCACTGTGGCCATGATTCTGTTTACAGGTAATAATTTTATTTTCTGGCCTTTTGCCATTAGTGCTATGACGATATGCCTGGTAGCAAACCTGGCAGCTTTACCCACTAAGATTACAATACCCATACTATTTTTTAGTGTGTTGATCGATCTTGTAATTATTGGTATTTGTTTGACCAATGGCTTTGATCTGGCAGCAAGCTACCGGTAAATTAATGTTCTCTTTTCACCAGGAATTGTGCAAGATCTTTTAGGGGCTGTTTTCTTTTGGATAAAACAGCAATGTCATCAAGATGAGTTAGTGCTTCATCAAGATATTTGTTCTTTAATGTAAGAGCCCATTCGTCCACCTTACAATCACGGTAGATCGTTAATACTTTTTCGATTTTATCAGCGGAGTTGTTAGCAAGTAGTTGCTGCAACTCCTTTTTTTGTGTGGGTGTAGCAGTTTCCAGAGCATGCAACAACAGGAATGTTTTTTTATTCGACAATATATCGCCACCCACCTGCTTACCGAATTTTTTAGGGTCCCCAAAGGCATCCAAATAATCATCCTGTACCTGAAAAGCGATACCAAGTTTTTTTCCAAAGTCATACAACAAGTGTTGGTTCCTCTCTCCTGCTCCACCGAGTATAGCCCCGGTTTGTAAACTGGCGGCTAACGCTACAGAAGTTTTAAGTTCAATCATTTTAAGATAAGCATCAAGGCTTACTGTATCCATGCTTTCAAAATCCATATCCATCTGCTGGCCTTCGCAAACTTCTTTGGCTGTAGTATTGAATAAACGAAGAATGGATTGGATACATTCTACACTGATTTTATTCAATTCTTCATAAGCTGCAACAAGCATCACATCACCGGCAAGTATCGCTGTATTTTCTCCAAACTTGGTATGCACTGTTTCCATTCCACGGCGAAGTGGTGCTTTATCCATTATGTCGTCATGGATCAGCGTAAAATTGTGAAAAAGTTCGATAGCTGTTCCTACATGCCAGGCATCTTCTTTTATTTCTTCAAAAAGTTCATTACCCATCAGGCACAGCACCGGACGAATTCTTTTACCGCCAATCTTTAAGAAATATTCATTGGGATCATAAAGCGTAGCAGGTTCCGCAGGGAAATGCCGTTTATCAAAATGGATAGCAAATTTTTGAGATAGTAATTCAAATGACTGCATAAAAAATATTTAAACCACAAAGGCACAAAGAATATACAAGGATTAAGTTAGTTATACTTTGTTTTAAGTTTATTTAGGACTTTTTCGGCTAGCTTTTTTCTTTGGTATTACTGGCTCTTTTTCTTGTAACTCACCCGTCACTACCCATTCATAATCCAATTGCCTCTTCGTTAGATTAGCCGCCACCACTTTTATCATTACCTTATCTCCCATCCTGAATTTCTTGCCGCTGCGCTGTCCTACTAAACAATAATCAGTTTCTACATGGCGAAATTCATCATACTCCAGCAAACTATTTACACTCACCAACCCCTCGCATTTATGCTCTACCGTCTCTACCCAAAAACCAAAACTGGCTACTCCACTTATCACTCCTTCAAATTCTTCGCCCAGGTAATTTTTCATGTATTGCACCTGCTTGTATTTATTAGATGCTCTTTCTGCTTCCATAGCAGCTCTTTCTCTTTCGCTGGTATGTTTACATTTTTCCTCTAACTTTTTGTCGGGGTTGATCTTATTATTTAATACCTGCTCCAATATGCGATGCACTTGCACATCCGGGTATCGTCTTATAGGAGAAGTAAAGTGGCAGTAATGTTCAAAACCCAGTCCATAGTGACCAACATTCTCAATGGTATATTTTGCTTTTGCCATGGTGCGGATACCTAATTGCTCCAGCACATGCTGCTCCGGTTTACCATGTACATCTTTTAATAACTGATTGAAAGATTTAG
>CAZXMP010000198.1:0-5345 GCA_964641575.1 uncultured Chitinophaga sp.
TAACCCGAATGGATAATAATGGTTTTTCAAAGATCAATGAAGCTTTTTACTATTTAATAATGCTTCTTTTAAAAATTTAGTTTGAGACATCAACCACCCGCTTTCAACATCTGCCTTATCACCACATAACAAATTACGATCAGCAGAATAAGAATTAGAATAGAAGCGTATAACCAAGGCTGGTCTTTGATCTTCATTTTTTCCCGCTGCTTTTTCTTTTTGGCGGTTTTTTGTTTCAGGTCACGGTTCAACATTTCTACCATGTACTGCAATTGTTCTTTATCCTGGAATTCCTGCAAGCCTTCTACTGCTTCATCGTCAAACTCATTTTGCATGAGTTGTTTTTCAACCTCATGCTTTTTTTCCGGCGATAGTTTTCCCTGCAGGTACAACAGCAATGTTTCCTGGTCCACCTCGGTAGATAAATTAGATAATATGTCTTTATAATTCTCCGACATTATTTGGGGTTCGTTTCTTCCTGTAATTTTTTTTCGATCAGTATTTTTAAATTCCGCTTACCATTCTGGATAAAACTTTTAACCTGTAGCATGCTGTAGCCGGTTTCCTCACTAACTTCCTGGTAGCTTTTCTTTTGCAGGTAAAACAAAGTTACACATTGCTGTTGCTCAGGGTTTAGTTCTTTTAGCGACACTTCCATCAGATCCAGCGTATGATTGTTTTGTACTAATGCTTGCAAATCTGTTTCTTCTTCGGGTGTTCCTTGTAAGCGGTCATTAATTTCAGTGGTGATCTTTCCCTGCCGTTCTCGTATTTTCATGAGGCAGTGGTTTTTGGCCACCATGTACAACCAGGATTTAAAATATTCTACTTTGTATTTCTGTAATTCCTGTATCACTTTTAAAAAGATCTGCTGCACACTGTCTTTGGCTTCCTCTTCATTTTTTAAATACTTCATGCTTACACCAAGCAGCAACAGGGTGTATCGTTGCAGCAAAATACCCAGCCATTCGTTATCATGGTCGGTGTAAAATTGCTCCAGCAATTCCTGGTCGGTACTATTTTGGTGTTTATCTGCCTTCACAAGCGAAAAATAAGTAATTGTTATGTGTAAGATGCAGGTTTTTGAATTTTCAACAAAATTTACCTTTGTTTGTGTGGAGTTAAAAAGGTACAAGCCTTGATATTCGGAGTTTCTGCTATTTATGGATGACTCAGCAAATGTTGAATAGCGAAAAGAACGATGAAGAGTGCGACGTCCGCCCGGCCTTGCCATTCGGACGGGCAACAAGTGATGCTAGTAGCAATAAGCTGGTCAACATAAAATGAATTAAAACTATTTAGATGAAATATGCTTTTGTAAATGTTCCTGCTGCACCGGTGCGGAGAAAGCCCCTCCACCGAAAGGAAATGATCAATCAATTATTATTTGGCGAAGCCGTGCAAGTATTGAAAACAAAAGGTGATCTGTGGATGAAGATCCGTGGTTTGCATGATGGCTACGAAGGTTGGATAACAAATTCATTGATAGAAGAAGCTGATGAGTTAACGGCTACTACTACCAGCTCCTTTGCAACAATGAGTTTATTAGATACATTAACAGTAGAAAATAAAAAGATCAATATTCCTGTGGGTTCATCGCTTCCTTTTTTTACAGAAGGAAAAGGAAAATTGGGAAAGACGGAATATGCTTTTGCCGGAAAATTTTGTAAGAGAGATGATCTGCAACCCAGCCCGGAATTGGTGAAAGAATTAACGCAGCCCTGGTTAAATGCACCTTATCTCTGGGGAGGACGAACGCCGTTGGGTGTTGATTGCAGTGGATTTGTACAAGTGGTTTTTAAATTGATGGGTATTGATATGCCCCGTGATGCATGGCAGCAGGCGCAGGCGGGAAGACCAGTGAAAAAATTTAGTGAAGCGAGAACAGGTGACCTTGCTTTTTTTGCAAGCAAAGAAGATATAACCCATGTCGGAATTTTATTAGACAATGGCGAGATCATTCATGCATCGGGCAAAGTAAGAATTGATGCAATTGATAAGAAAGGAATTATTAGTGCTGATACTGGAAAAAGAACATTGCGATTAAGAGCAGTGCGACGAGTGTGGTAAACTAATTCCGCAATGTATTATCCGGCGGCGGATAGGATCTTATTTTTAAGTTCTTTTGGTCGCTGTAAGCATGCAATACATAATGCTCTCCTGTTCTATAATGAGTACCGTAATGCAGGGAGCAGTTTAAAAAATTTGACGTTTTGCCCCTGTAAAACCAGGATGACTGTCCTTCATAATCTTTGAACTCATATCTGTAAAAACGCATCAGCTCTTTTCTTAACCCTTTATAAAATTTCCGGGCTTCTTTTTTGGCTGCTTTATCCTTCCCAAAAACTCCCTGCACTTCAATAATGCTGGCAGAGTCAAAAAATTTGCGGGTACGGGAATCCATCATTAATGTTTTCTTGAAAATTATTTTAACCACTGTTAAGTCAGGAAACGGGAAGTAACTTTCTATACCTGCTTTAAAACTGGAGTGGTTGCCAAAACGGGTAGTGGAATCAATACCAAGCTGTGGAGTAGTGGCGAAATAAGTGTACCATTTTTCAAAACCATCTTTTAAAGGAACTCCGGCAAAAAAACGGTCGAGTGTTTCGAATGAACGGGCAGATTGACTGAATGAGCCCAGACTTATAACAAGCCCTGTAATAAATATTGTTAGCTTTTGGTTCAAATCACTATCTGCTTACATTTTTAAGACAGCGGTATTTTTAAATTTGCTGTATGCTGCTATAAATTTTTTAGAAAATTCCTTTTATCCATTTCATTATGGCTGCATCCCAATTCAACATTTTTATGGCGGTGTAAAAAAGAATAACGGCAAAAACCTTTTTCAGCATTTCCTGGTTAATGGCCAGGGCCATTTTACTTCCAAAAAATGCGCCTATAATAAAGCCTCCGGCTAATAACACTACAATTTTTAAATCGATGGGGGTGCCTAGTTTTTGGCATTGATTATAATAATAGATGGAAGCAAGAATTACTACCGGCAGGGTAAGTACTGCTAAGGAGGTGCCTTGTGCCTGGTGCTGGGTATAATTCATAAAGAAAACCAATGCGGGAACCATAATAATTCCTCCGCCTATTCCCACCAATCCGCTAAGCACTCCTGCAGACAAGCCTATCAGCAGGGCTGTTATTACCAGTTGCGTTGTCATAATATGTTTTTGAGGAGTGTCCACTTATTTCAGAAAGGTTTCTTTATACAAAGCGATAGCTTCATTGATAATGCGGTAAGCAATTAACTGGTCCTGGAAATTATCGATTTCTACTTTTTTATTTTCCAGCACTTTGTATTGCTCAAAAAAGTTTTTTAATTCTAGTAAAAAATGATGTGGTAACTCCTCCATCCTGCTGATATGATTCACTGAAGGATCTTTAGCTGCTACAGCAATTATTTTATCGTCCACCTGTCCGCTGTCGATCATCTGCATATTGCCAATAATATTTGCTTCTACCAAACAGAGTGATTGGATGGGTTGAGAACATAGCACCAATATATCCAGCGGGTCATTATCCAGTCCGAGTGTTTGCGGAATAAACCCATAGTTGATGGGGTACTGAAAGGATGAATAAATTACTCTATCCAATTTAAGCAGCCCGGTAGTTTTATCTACTTCATATTTAGAACGGGAACCTTGCGGTATTTCAATTAAGGCGTTTACTGTGGCTGGTGCTCTGTCTCCGTAGTGGGCACCATGCCAGGGGTGTTTTACCGTAAGCATGTTCATCGTTTTAAAGTTTAGTCAATTTCATTCCTGCATAGGTGGCTAATAAGCCCAACAATACACTGGCAGCAACGTAGGAAAAGAACAATCCCATTTTTTCTTCTTTGATTAACCCAATTCCTTCCAGCGTAAAGGCAGAGAAAGTAGTGAAGCCGCCGCAAAGGCCGGTCATCAAAAATAATTTCCAGCTTTCGGTGGTATCAAATGTTTTGAAACTTAATCCCCAAAAAACACCAATCAATAAACAGCCAATAATATTTACTGCAAATGTGCCCCAGGGGAAAGAATGAATATAGTTTGCTGCAAACCATCGCTGGCACAGGTAACGGGCAATGCTGCCCAAGGCGCCACCTAATCCTACTAATAAAATGTTTTTGATCATTTCAATGTATCATTAACAACAGGCTTGTTAATAGTTGTATCACTATCGTGTTGATATAAATATTTAAAATCAACCAGCCATTGATTATTTATCCGTAATACTTTTAATGTATCATGATCGTTTTTAAACGAGTTGGAATAAATAACAACCGTTGTAGAATCATTTACCGGCTTCACTTCATGAATGTGGATGGTAGATGCCCTGTAACCATCCTTTACAGCTTGTTCCGCTCTGCCAAAGCTTCTTTCTGCCAGATCCATGTAGTTAATGTTTAGCGAATCGCCCAGCATAAAGTTTCGGGCCTCATCAAATTTTCCATCCAATGCGGCACGGATAAAATTGCGGGCGGCGTCAATATTGTTTTCTGATTCGGTGGTGGATTGTTTGTCCATTTCCTTACAGGAAGTAATTAAAAATAAAGAAAGACAGGCGGCTAATACTATTGTAACTCTCATAATGCAAATTACTAAAATTTAGTGTGGAGTGTTGCCGGCTATAAAATAAAAAGCACCTCTTTACCAGAAGTGCTTTTTATTTTCGAGAAATATTTTCTTATTGTTTCAACTTTTCAAGTTCTTTCAATGCCTCTTTCATTTTTTCCGGGTCTATAGATTTTAACATGCTATCCATGCCTTCCAATCCTTTTTTAAGTGAATCCATGTTGAGAATGTCTTTTAAGCCGGCAGTATCTAAATTATTTGAATCATCATCCCAATCGTTTTTGGTTCCCTTATCCATACCCATTTTCATCAATGTATTCATGCTGAAATCTACTTTCCATGATCCGCCTTCTTTTACCAATGGAAAGTCTTTGGTGCCATCATTTTTTACTTTGTTGGTGATAGAAACCGTGGCTTTATCGCCATCAATTTTAGCTTCCCCAATTTCTATGTTCTTAAAATCTTCTGATGGATCGTCTTTTGCAGTTTTGTCTTTATCCATCCCCATTTTTTCAGCAGCATCAATGGCTTTTTTCATCATATCAAGTGTGGCTTTGCTATCCTTAGTGGCCAGTTTAGCCGCACCATCAATATCTTTCTTTGACATTCTTTCGAAGAAGGCTAGCACAACAGCTTTGGGGTCGTCGGCAACTTGTGCATCTTTTCCTTTGCAGCCTGAAATAAGTAACATTATTGCTCCCGCAATAACAAAATAGTTGGAGATGATTTTTTTCATTTGTTGGTTTTAATGGTTTTGATATGCAAATGTAAGATTCCTGATGT
>CAZXMP010000199.1:0-5333 GCA_964641575.1 uncultured Chitinophaga sp.
AATTTAGTGCCATCTACTTTTTTGCTTAGTGCATCACCAATAAAAATTCCGACAATTGCCAATGCTGTTACGGATAGCAATAGTTTCCAGTCCATGGTATAATTGGATAAATCTCCCGTAAAGCCAATCAAGGATTTGGCAGCGATGATGAGTAAGGAAGTTCCTACCGCTTGTTTCATTGGTAGTTTACTTAATAACACCAACGCAGGAATGATTAGGAAACCACCACCGGCACCTACAAGACCAGTTAACGTACCAACTATGGCACCTTCTACCAATATTAACGGGTAATTAAATTTTTGTTTGATCTCTTCTGGTTTTCCATTGTCAGTTTTATTCTTTTCCCGAATCATAGATACAGATGCAAATACCATTAACACAGCAAAAAGTATCATCATCAAAATACTTTTTGTTACTACAAAATCTCCGATGGTAAAAACCTCCTGAGGGATGCGGGGAACAATAAATTTGCGGGTGGCAAACACGGCAGCAATAGAAGGGATGCCGAAAATCAGGGCTGTCTTCAAGTTCACTTGCCCTTGCTTATATTTTGGAATGGCCCCCACAAGGCTTGCCAAGCCTACTATAAATAAGGAATAGGCCGTTGCTACAACCGGCTCAACTTTAAAAAGGTACACTAAAACGGGAACAGTTAGAATGGAGCCGCCACCGCCGATTAGACCGAGGGAAATACCGATAATAAGTGATGCGATGTAGCCGATGATTTCCATGTAAAATATTTATGCAAGATTATATCAAAGGTCTTGCTCACAATGTGACAGAAATCACAGCCGTATCAGCTTTACAAAAGTTCAATCATATTCCGGTGCAATTTTACCATGTTTCGTTGCTCCATTTTTTTCAAGAGCCTGGAAATAACTTCCCGGGAGCTGTTCAGGTCGTCTGCAATTTGCTGATGCGACAATTCAATATTCTTCTTGCCAGTTTTATCTGTATATCGTTTCAGATAAAATTCTAATCGTTCATCCATATTTCTGAAGGCGATATTATCAATTACCGACAATAATTCGTCAAACCGGCTGCGATAAGTTTGAATAACGAACTGGTACCAGCTTTTATATTTGTTCATCATGTCATCCATCAGTTGCACCGGAATCATGAGCACTACTGTATCTTCTTCAGCCTTTGCCATTATTTCGCTGGTATGAGATTGAATGGCACAAATCATAGATACTGCACAGGCCTGGCCCGGGCCGAGATAATACATCAGGAATTCGCCACCATCCTGGTTTTCCCGGTAGATTTTTATCTGGCCTTCTAATACTAATGCAGTAGACTTGATGTATTGACCAGTACGCATGATAATATCTCCGGCATTAAAGCTTCTTTGAACGGCTTCTTTTTCTATCAGCTCAATTAATTCTGGTTCAAATTGCGGGAAGAGTTGTTTCCAGTTCATACTAATAAGTTAGTTCGATATTACTTTTTCCATTTGCATACTGCGGCTCCCTTTAATGAGCAAATGAGTATTTTCAAAATGTTGTTGTTGCAGCCATTCTTTTGCTTCTGTAGCATTGGCGAATGAAATAAATGGATGTTTGAATTGTAAGAAATCACCACCAACCAATACTACCGCTTTCCAGTTGGTTTGACTAATAAGCTCAACAATACCTTTATGTTCATTAAGGCTTTCTTCGCCGAGTTCTGCCATGCCACCCAACATCAGTACTTTATTATCAGCCTGTAATCTTGAAAAATTTTCAATAGCCAATTTCATGCTGCTGGGGTTTGCATTATATGCGTCTAGGATTATTTTATTCGAATCTTTTTCTATTAATTGAGAACGGCTATTCGAAGGAGTGTAATTTTCCAGTGCTATTTTTATTTTCTCATCTGTTACACCAAAATGTTTTCCGAGAGTTACTGCTGCTAGCACATTCGGTAAATTATAGTCGCCTACTAATTGTGTTTTTATATTTCCGGTTGATGCACCTTTATTAATATTTACCGATAAAAAGGGTTCGCTTTGTAAAATATTTCCTTCTATTGCCGCACCTGTTGTTCCATATTTAATAATGGTTGAAATGCCTATGCTCATTTCATCTAAGTAATCATAGTCCGACATGATAAAAGCTGTTCCATTATTTTTTTTGAGATAGTCGAATAGTTCTCCTTTCCCTTTTCTTACGCCTTCTACACCACCAAAACCTTCTAAATGAGCTTTGCCACAATTGGTGATAAGGCCATGTGTAGGCATTGCATAATCGCAATACGAGGCAATTTCTTTTTGATGATTAGCCCCCATTTCAATAATAGCTAATTCTGCATCTGACTTGATTTTTAGAATGGTTATCGGAACACCAATATGGTTATTCAAATTTCCATCGGTTGTATAAGTTTTATAAGAAGAAGAGAGAACAGCATGAATCAACTCCTTAGTGGTTGTCTTGCCATTACTTCCTGTAATGGCAATAAAGGGGATATTGAATTGCTGGCGGTGATGTTTTGCTAATTGTTGCAATGCTATTAGCACATCATCTACTAAAACAGTTTTACCCGGAATTTCAAAAGCTGCTTCATCTATTACTGCATACACGGCACCAGTATCAATAGCTTGTTTTGCAAATGTGTTTCCATTAAAATTGTCGCCTTTTAATGCAAAAAAGATATCGCCTGATTTTAATTTACGGGTGTCTGTTTGTACCGAAGGATGTTGCTGATAAATTTTATATAGTGCCTCAATTTGCATCTTGCAAAAATATGTGTTTCCCTTAGGCAGAACGTACATAAAAAGTAAACCCTCCTTGTGGGGAGGGTTTGCTTAATACTATGCCTTGAAATTTATTTTATTTCTTTTGTCTTCTGGTTTTATAATGCTGACCAGTTTTACGGCCATTACCTTCTGGACTACCCATGCGGTTCATTGCGCAACGGAAACCAAGGGTGCTTAAAGCCTGATCTTCTTCCAAATGACGACGGGCACTTGGCGTTAACCAATAAGCTCTGTCGTTCCAGCTACCACCTTTGTACACTTTAGATTTTTCAGGGTGTATCAAAGTAGTAGTTCCATATCCGTATTGAGATTGTGATAATGAATCACCATCTAAGAAGTCAATAACATTACCTCTTTGATAGTTTCTGCGATTTTTACTTTCCGCATCCGTAACATCAGCCATTTTTACACGGCCAGTACTATCTTTTTCATAGCGGGTAGATGGATCCATTGTAGTAGAATCAGCCACATACAATTTCTGGAATTTATTACCACGAAAAGGAGCTGGTTGGTCATCAAAGTCAAGAGAAGACAAAGGACGATAAGTATCCTCCACCCACTCACTTACATTTCCTGCCATATTGTAGATACCAAAACCGTTCGGAAAGAAAGATTTTACATCAGCAGTATAAAAGGCACGGTCATTCAAACCACCAGCCGTACCGGCATTGTCACCAGAACCTCTTTTAAAGTTAGCCAGGAACTGACCTTGCCAGCTTCCACGACGGGTATCTCTGAGGCCATTTACATTCTGTGCCCAAGGGTAAACTTGTTTGTTTGATTGTAATTCTTCACCTCTTTTACCTTCTTTAACTGAAGGACGAGGATTTTGATTGATCAAACCATATGCTGCATATTCCCACTCGGCTTCAAAAGGAAGACGATAGTCAGGTAACAATTTTCCGGATTCCATCGTAGGGGCCATTGCCGGAGTTCCTTTTTTAGATTGCATGGCTTTGCCCGGAGGTGCAGTATATAATCCTAATAAATAAGATTTAGTAGTGAAATTATTATCACCCTGCTGTGCGCCTGGTTTTACATTTGCTTTATTAATGTAGCCATCTTTTACCAAAGTGCCTTCATTAACCCTGTCACTTCTCCAAAGACAGAAGTCTTTCGCCTGTTTCCATGTAACACCCACTACAGGATAGTCATTGAAACCAGGGTGGCGAAAATAGAATTCAACCATTGGCTCGTTATAACTTAACTCACTTCTCCAAACTAATGTGTCGGGAAGTGCTCCTTCTAAAATTTTAGCATTAGCAGGATCAGATGCGTCAAACACCCTGTTTAACCAATGGAGGTATTCCCGGTAATGTACGTTGGCAACCTCGGTACGGTCGATATAGAAAGAAGGTACAGATACACGACGAGGAATATTATTCCAGTCGCCCATTACATCCTCTTCTGTTTGTCCCATGGTAAAGGTACCACCCTGCACAAATACCAGACCTGGCCCAAGACCCTGCTCTTTTGATTTAGCTACCTGGTAACCACCCATGTTTTTATCATTGTAGTTCCAGCCGGTAACATCGGACTTGTCTTGTTTTTTCTTGAAAAGACCACCGTTTTTGCAGGATGCGAGCAGCGCTGCACAGGATAAAAGGATTAGTAAGTTTTTCACTGTCATTGTTTTTTGCATAAACCTATGAATTGGAATAAAATTAACGCCGGATGAGGTTAAATTATTGCATAGCACCAATAATTGCCCACCCGGATTGCGAATATATGCACTTTCAATAAACAGATATACGCAGAACTACTTTTTTTAGGGTGTAAAAACCCCATTAAACCCTTGTTTTACAGCTATTGTAATAGGTTACGGCATGCTGCTACTTGCACTGTGCCTTTGAGCTTCTTTTCTTTTAAGCTGGTTAGTTGTTTGCTCACCTTATTCAATGCCTTTTACGGGCTATCGGTATATTTAAATTCAGTCAAGAATGTATTGTGTACAAAGCTTTTAATTTAGGAGTGTTATATTAAAACCATCCTTATTGAGTGGAGTACAATATGGTTGGTAAGACTGCACGGGAACTTTATATATTAAAGCGAAGAATAATTATAGTAAGCAGGAAATATAATTAATATAGGCAAGAAGCTTTTCAGAACAGATAGAATGTGGGGGTAGACAACCGGTATATTAAAATATTGTAGTATACAGATTTGAAAGAAGGAAAAGCAGGCTATTGGAGCTGAATAAATTTTTAATTAGAAAGTTTATTTCAAATTAACAGGGCTTAAGGATTTATTAAAGCCGACAACAAGGAAAATCTGTAATCTAATTTGGCTCTTGAAGAGGTTTTTTATATAAGTTAGCCTTTGCGTGTAATAAACAAATAATAGTCTGTAAGAGCCGAATTAAATAGTGATTAGAGAGCACATATTCAACCGATAACGATGTTTTATTAAAAAACTTTAGTTTTTGCAATAAAAAAAAATAAAAGTCGTTTATTTGCAAATCATTCGAATTACCAAAGCCAATATCCAATTAGACCTGCGGGTCTGATTTTCAGGAAAAGACCAAAAAAAAATCATGTTTTTTTTGTTTTAAACTAAAATTCAATATTTTAGTTTGACAATTTACCAAAAGCTCTATATT
>CAZXMP010000200.1:0-5254 GCA_964641575.1 uncultured Chitinophaga sp.
AGAGACTTGTTTTTGGGGAGAATTTCTTGTTGCCATGGGCAAAGATAAGTTCTGACGATATTATATGCAAAATCAAATTTCAGAGGGGTTTTCACGCAGAGATCGTAGGGTTCGCAGCGGTTTTTTGAGTCGGCTGCAATACTACTAGCATCGTCCCTTGCGTCGCACATTTGTACTGCATTAACACAGATGGGCATTGTGCATGTGTCATTCTACACACTCAGTTTCCTGGTAAGTAAAAATTTAAAATCCATTACGCCAACCCTAAACCATAAACTCATAACTATAAACTGTATTCATCGTATTAATGTTACTATTCCCTTCTGAAAAACAGGTTTCCCTGTATCCCGGTGCGTATAGCTCAGCATCCATACATATACTCCGGTGGTTTGTACTACGCCATTTATTCTTCCATCCCATTTGGCTTGCCAGTTGCGGGTATGAAAAATTAGTTGCCCCATCCGGTTAAATACTTTGAACTCATAATTATCAGCCTTTACAGCATTATGCGGCGAAAAATAATCGTTTAAGCCATCGTTGTTGGGAGTAAATCCAGTAGGAACACTACCTGAGCAATTGTCCAACACCGTTAATGTTTTTCTGGTGCTGTCGCTACATCCTATAGTATTATTGTAGGCAACTAATTTTACGGTGTAATATGCTTCCCGATTATGAGAAGGCATTAGAAACGGAATAGGATCTTTTAGATTACTGGTACTGGAAATATCGAAATTCCATCTCCACACATCCACCACACCTTCGGTCTTATTAAGCACTTCTAATTTATCATCCGGGCAAATAACAGAAGGCATATCAAAAACCGCTTTTACTTCATTGTCCAGTTTAATAGTTATAGCTGCCGTATCCTTACAACCTCCGTTACTAACGACCAATTCTATTTCGTTATCACTTTTAGCCGGCCAGATGAGAGTATGATTTTGTGTGGTAACTAACTTCTCATTGAATTTCCACAACCATTTGTTTACATCATTTCCGCTGGGATGAGTAAATGTCAATGTATCCCGTTGGCAACCCAATAACATGTTGTAAGTAAAATTGGCATTCACCGTATCGGCCACATTAAAGTTGATATTTTGTGGAGGAGGTTCTTCACCACATTCATCCAGGATGGCACTGCCATCATCCGCCGTTTTTAATGTCAATACATAATTCCCTTTTGTGCGGATGGGTGAATTAAATTTAATAATCACATACTCCGTTTTTCCATTGATACATTTTCCTGCTGCGCTTCTGATAGTAACAAGCTCAGGGCCTGCAATCAAAAAGTTAGTTCCGTTGGCAGCAATGCTGGTGCAATCAATACGTTTTGGAAAATACAATTTAATAGAATCAGGTACACAATCAGGAGTGCCAACACTATCTGCCAGTATTGGTCGGGGAGCTATAAAACTAAAAGCTGTTTGCTCATTTATGGGAATAGGAGTATTGCAAAAATCAATGATGGTATTTGCATCTGTTCCGTTTTTAATAACCAGTTGGTAATTGCCATCGGTAAGCGGAGAAGATAAAGTAAGTGCTAATTCGGTAAAGCCTAAATTGCCATTGCAGTTAAGTGGTCTCGCACTTACAATGGCAGGTCCTGCTGGTAAAATAGTAAATTCACTTCCTGTTAATGTAAGGCTGGAGCAACGAACTTCTTTATTCAATTTTACAATTATTTCTGTCCCTTTACACTCTGGTATGGCTTTATCAAGATGTGGTTCTATCGGATCTTTTATATCAGCGGTGCCGCCTTCGATTTTCAAGGTATAATCTTCGGTATTAAGACGGGAGTTGGCAATAAGTAGTAAATATTCATGTCCGGCAATAAGATCAGGCATACCAGAGTATTGAGAAAGTGGACTATTCATTTGCGGTTTACAAATAACAAATGGAAGGCCATATGTTTCCGTTCCGGTTATTCCTTCAATTGGAGACCAGTTTCCGGCAATTACATTTTGTGAACTTCTGATTGCTACAAAAGGTAATGTGTTGGTAATATCGTAAAGCTGCCAGTCCAGATTAACATAAGGTGAAGCAGGGGTGATCAAAAATCCAAAAGTACCTGACTTATAACATTTGAATTTATAATAAACCGGTGAAAAAATGTCGTAGGGTATATCTTCCGGAGGATACAATGGGTTTAACCGGCAATGATTAGGAACTCTTACCTGTCCGCCAATACAACGGAAAGGGTGGGGAGTATAGTAAACACCTTTATCACAAATTGGAATGGCTGTACTGGGCAATGTGCCGGGGGTTTTGGCGGTGTCGCATAATGCAGGAGGAGGTGGACGCTGCGCAACAATTGAATTGACAGAAATTACCAACAATAGGATGAACAATAAAATCCCTTTCCATTGCTTAAAAAAATAAGTAATGTTCGTATTATTAATATCAGGGATAATTTTTTTCAACTGTTGCAGTAAAAATTTCCAAAATAAATAAAAGGCGATTGAAATATTCTTTAAGATATTGGATTAATAAATAAGAGTACTTGTACCAGCAATAAAGAAACCTCAAGGTTTTAAAAAGAATCCTTTCTATCGAATTAACGCCACTGTTCCTTTCTGAAAAAAAGCCTTACCGGTATCCCGATGTGTATAGCTTAGCATCCAAACATATACACCCGTAGTTTGCAAAACGCCATTTATGCGACCATCCCATTTATCTTGCCAGTTACGGGTTTGAAAAACCAATTGTCCCCAGCGGTTAAACACTTTGAATTCATAATTATCCGCCTTGATGGCATTGTTTGGCCGAAAGAAATCATTCAGTCCATCATTATTGGGAGTAAATCCTGTTGGTACGGCTATCAAACAGTTATCTAATACAGTTAATGTTTTGCGGGTACTGTCGCTGCAACCAATAGCAGTATTAAAAGCAACAAGTTTTACGGTGTAATAAGCTTCCCGGTTTAAAGTTGGCATCAGGAAAGGCGGCGGATCTTTTAAATTGCTGGTTGCTACTACATCAAAATTCCATCTCCAGGCATCTATCAATCCTTCACTTTCATTTTTTACCTGCAGCAAATCTTCCGGGCAAATAATAGAAGGCATCGTGAAAATAGCTTTCACTTCATTGTCTAATTCAATATTACTGTTAGCCGTGTCCTTACATGTTCCGTTATCAACAATCAGTTGAACTGTATTAGAACTTTTTGCCGGCCAGATTATAGTATTTGATTGAGTAGTGATGGAAGTTCCGTTATTAAAGATCCAATTCCATTTGCTTACACCGTTTGCGCCATTGTGCGAAAAACTCAATGTGTCCCGCTGGCAACCCATTGCATTGGTAAAAGTAAAATTTGCATTAACTGTATCAGCGGTAGAGAAAGATAATGTTTGCGGAAGAATCGGTTGTCCGCATAAATCAAATACCGGGCTGCCATCAATACCCGGATCTATTGACAAGGTATAATTGCCTTGTGTAAGAATGGGTGATGCAAGTTTTACAACCACATAATCAGTGAGGTCGTTCACACAATTGCCAGTGGCACCAATAACAGTAACAGGGGTTGGGCCGGTAATTGTAAAATCAGCACCATTAGGCGAAACAGTAGAACATCTTATCTTTTTTGGGTAATACACCAGTATAGAATCGGTAGCACAAGCCGGTTTACCTACACTATCTGCAAGAATGGGTTGCGGTAAAATATATTCAAACTGAATTCTGCTTCCCTGCGGAATTTCATTACCACAGATATCGAGTAATGTATTTACATCCGTGCCATTATTAATTACCAGTTCATAAATGTTGCTGGTAAGTGGGGTGGATAATGTTAGTGTTACTTCGTCAAAGTCAAAACCAAAAGCACAGGAATCGGTAACAGCGGAAACAATGGTAGCAACAGCAGGTGATAAACTAAACTCAGATCCGGTTGCGGTAATAGTATTACAGCGGATCTTTTTATTCAGCTTCAACGTAATTTTTGAACCATCACAATCCGGAGTTACTTTTTGCATTACTGGTTGTAATGGGTCAGTGATAACTGCATTACCTCCATTCGTAAAAGAAAGATCGTATCCATTAGGCGTATCAGAATAATGGCTTATCATCAATAAATACTCATGACCTGCAATAAGGTTGGGCATCGCAGCAAAAGTTGGGAAAGCAACTGAAGGGTCTGATGCACACTGAATAAAATTTACACCCGTTGCTGATGTTCCAGTTGGGCCAGAACTTCCTGACCAATTTCCTGTTACTACGGTAGAAACGTCATTATAAATTGCAGTAGGGTTTTTGCCGGTAATGTCATACAATTGCCAATCATAGTCCTCATTAGGCTGCGCTGGTGTTATTACAAAACCTAAGGTTCCGGAAACATAACAGGTAAACTTATAATAAAAAGGATTTTTGTCACCATATAGCTGAGTAGTGCAACCGGGAACGACCAGGTTTGAATTGTTTGTACAAAATGGCACAGTGGTTTGTTGAAATATCTTTGTCCCGCAAACAGGAAATGCAGTAGCAGGAGTTTGACCAAGCGTAGTACAGGGTTGCGAAAAGGCCGGAGTTGTAAATAACCCGAACAAACAAAGCAAAAGCAGGCAACGGGGGTTTAGTAATCTATTCATCAGGTATAAAACGGCTATAGTTCTGGTATTATTGAGCTAGAGACAACAAAAACAGCTAATCTGTTGCCTCAAAAAGATCAGCTTAGCTGATAAAGTTTGCCCGGTAAAGATACTATCACATTTTGCAACTCAAGGCTTAATATACCAGCGGCAACGGCACTGCTGTTTAAACCACTTTTGCTATTAATTTCATCAATATGAGCGGTTTCTTTTTCTTTCAATATTTCTATGATCTTTTTTTCATTTGGGGTTAGCTCTATAAACAACTCTTTCTGTTTTTTGGACTTTGCCTTTTTTGTTTCCTGCCAGCCCATTGTTTCGATGAGTTCATTGGCACCGGATAGCAACATGGCCTTATTGTTTTTAATAAGATAATTGCACCCTGCACTTTTTGTATCTGTTAACTTTCCGGGTATGGCAAATACATCTTTATTGTATCCATTGGCTAATTCGGCGGTGATCATACTGCCACCTTTAATGTCTGTTTCAATAACAATTACAGCATCACTCATGCCGGCTACAATACGGTTGCGGGAGGGGAAATTATGTTTGTCGGGTTTTGTTTTACTCCAGAATTCAGTTAATAATCCACCATTATTTTTTACCATGTCTTTTGCAAGGCAGGTATGCTCAGCAGGATAAATTTTATCAAGCCCATGTGCCAGCACACCTACTGT
>CAZXMP010000201.1:0-5173 GCA_964641575.1 uncultured Chitinophaga sp.
CAATTCATATTTACCTTCCTCCAGTTCAAATTCATAGCTACCATCTTCCTTGGTAACAATTCCTTGTTTGTATTCTTTTACCTGTACACTGGCAAAAGCAAGCGGCTCCATCTTTGCATTGGTAATTTTTCCGTAGAGTTTAACGGATTGTGCTGTAGCAGGAGAACTTACAATAAGCAGTGTGATTAAAAGGTTTCGGTACATAGCAGTAGGCGGCAAAGTAAAATGATATTGCTATTGCTTTGCTGACGACTACTCTTAAAAGAGGAGTTTTCCGAAATATTTAACAGGGTTTCTTATTCTATCAAAAGAAAAAAATAATTGATGAGTCTACCTCCACCTATTCCTAAACCGATCCCAGGTCGTTAATCCAATTTTAAACTGCACAGGATTATTAAATTTATTAGCTACCGAACCTACTACATAAACTCCGAGTTTCACTCTTGCCAATGGATTGAAAGGCCATTTGAAGACCCGTTCAATACCTCCAAAGAATTCAAGATAACGAAGATCTCTTTCAGGTGCGATCAAAAATCCACCACCTGCTATTTCTTGTAGTTTTAGTTTTTTAAAGAAGGGAATTCTGTTTATAAAAAATCCATTGAACTCATGTACCAGATTGCCTTGAAAATATCTATCAAACACCGGAAAGGTAGAATCCAATGCCTGGAAAGAACGATTGGGATTTTGAAAAAACAACGGATCTCCCTGCCGCATAAATTTATAATCAATAATGCGCAGATCTTTGGTGTTAATAAAATCACCTGACCTGACAATATAAGAGGTGTTACCCGCTACACCGGCATTGATATTATGCTCGATTCCAAATTCCAGGTAATCAAAATCAATTTTACTTTTAAATAATTTAGGAACCCCCTTTCTCCAGGTAACATAAAAAGTAGGCCATTTAGAACCGAGGAATATTTTCTCTCTTGGCTCCCGAATGTATCTAAGCTTGGGTGTATAAAATAATTTTACTTCATTGTAGGTGGCGTTGTACGCTTCAAAATCAACCGGTGGTTCATTGGGAATACCAAAAATACTGTCGGCATTGTTACCTACTTTATAATCACTTACCGAACGACGAAATGCCACTTCTACTCTATTCATTAAATGCAATCCATGGAATATCTCTAACTGGTGACTTGCCTCCAATGAATTATTTAAATAAATATTACTTCGCTTCAATACATTCACCCACGCATCGCCGGGATAAATAAATTCAAAATTCCTTCCGGCTTTAATAGTGAATTCGCCCCGGCTAAAAGGATTATACATTCGCTGCAAACCAATAGAACCGTTCACATCTTTATTTCGAAAACCATAACTAACATCTGCTTCTAAGGATAAATTTTTTCTGGAAGTATAGGTTTTTCGATAAGCACCAGCCAGTTTTAATCTTGCACCACCAAATGCTACCGGCTGTATCATGGAAGTAATAGGCGGCAGTATCCACATTCTTTCTTTACGATGGTCGTTAAAAATTTGTCCGAAGATGAGCATCTTCTTCCAGGTAATTTTATTCAGCACTCTGTCCATTGAATCAAGATAGGCCACACTTCTGGTGTAGCGATAAATACTATCCTGGTAACGGGTATATAATTCCTGTTGCTTGGATAATGGTTCTGCCCGTACTGATTTCCAGAAGGTAGAATCTTTTTCATATGCTTCAATAGAAGTAGAACTTACTTCCATTCCAAAATGTCCTTTCTTAAAATTCTTTTTTAACTCATAACCGGAGTACACTACGGTTGTTTCTCCATACAAACGTCCTTTTTTTGTTTTGGAATAGTAGTTGAATTGTTGCCGGGTGATCATTCTTGCACTATCACCAATGGCTTCATACTGCTGTTTTACTTCCATAAAATCATACTCCGGCATATGTGCCTGCGGAAGTCTGAACTCGGTGGAAAATACGGCCCAGGTACTGTCTTGTATCGTTATCTCTCCTTCAATAGTTGCATTACTCAATTGTCGTGGACGAATAGCAATCGTATATACTTTTGGTTTTATGGTACGATCAATTTTTATAGTTTTAAAGCGATACGCCACTAATCCGCTATAGCTTAATGGCGATACAAAAGGAATTTTAGAAACGGGTGGTGCCTGTATCAGGTTATCATAAATATAAAAATCACCTTCGGTGGCCGATAAATAAAAAAGGCTGACAGTGTTACCTTGTTTTTTTACTCCTAACCGTTCTTCTTTTAATTGGCCGCCTGCACTTCTATCCAATTTTAATAATACTTCTGCCAGCGACATACCTTCAAAATTTTCCTTCATCAACGAGTCGGCCACTTCTCGTTTTTTAGTAACACCCGAATCCAATTGAAAGGCTTTGATGTAAGCGTTGACAGAATAAGAACCAATGGCATCGAGAACAGATGCTTTATTTTGAATCACATTCCGAACCAATTCTTCTGCCCGGTCTCTTGCTTTTACTTTTAATATCACTTCTGAAAGATTAGAACTTTCATTGTCTTCCAGCACTATGGTTTCCACCACATCAGCATTGTTGATGTAAACGGTTGTAACTTTTGTTTTGTATCCAACTATGCTAACCACTACATCATACTTTCCCCGCTCCAGGTAAAACGCATACGAGCCATCATCGTTGGTAACAGATCCTTTTTTTAATTCCTTTACTTCAATACTAGCCAATGGAAGCGGTTCTTTTTTATCGTTCACCACCCAACCGGAAAGCTTGTAAAGCTGGCCATTGGCAAACTGAGCCAGTAGTAAAAAGACAATGAGAGAAGAGTACTTTAGTTTCATTCAATAGGAATAGTTGCAAAATTTGTGATTCTTTCGGGCTTTAACTAACCTGCGGGTATCTTTTCGTTTAATATTAACAGGAAAGTTGGCGCAAAGATGAGCTATTCGGCAAAAAATTGGTTGCAACTTCATTGATACTTAAAAGATTTTTATTTACCCGGCAGTAGTACTACTAGCATCGTCCCTTGCGTCGCACTCTTCAACTGTAGTAACACGGATGAGCAAATACAACCCACCCCATTTTTCTTCAATGCAAATTTTATTTAACTCGCACCTCCAAGGAGGGGAAGTGTCCTATTATTTAATTCTTACTATCCGTATTTAGTTTGGATTCTGATAGCTAAAAAAATAGTTCATTAAACGGCTTCCCCTCCTTGGAGGGGCGAATGTAGGAAAACTAGTTGCTTTAGTTATTTGGGGTGGGTTGCTCACCAATGAACAGAAAGATGAAGTGTGCGACGCAAGGGACGATCCTCTGGGAGCTATAGCTGGCAACACCACATGTATTCTTATTATCCAACCTTAATACGTAAAAAAATCTTAACTAAAACTTCAGGAAACATAATAGTATTCACACTTGTGAATAATTAACTTTAGGAAATAATAGCTACCGTAAGTTATATTTGAAAAAGAGGGGTAAGCTTCCCGCCTAGCGGGATGACGCTAACTAATCCGGTACAACCCTTCGCCGGCTTTTTGAAAACATGGCGCTGCTTCCTACCCAATGAATGAAGCAACCATACAAACTGAAGTGAATTGACAGACACAATCATCAACCTTGAAACCGTTAACCCTATTGAATTTTTTGGTGTAAACAACGGTAAGCTCGACATTCTCAAAAAGAAATTTCCTCTCTTAAAAATTCTTTCCCGTGGCACTCAATTAAAACTGAGCGGGGCACCCGAACAGATTGAAACTGCCAGAGAAAAAATTTCTCTTATTGTTACTTATCTGGAACGCAATGGTCACATGAGCCAAAACTATTTTGAACAGGTATTGGGTGGCGACGATGCAGAAGTGATCGACCATTTTCGGGAGAAAAATCCCAATGAAGTATTGGTGTTTGGCCCCAATGGAAAATCAGTACGAGCCAGAACAGCCAATCAGAAAAAATTGGTACAGGAATCCGATAAAAATGATATCGTATTTGCTATAGGCCCTGCTGGTACGGGTAAAACCTACACCGCAGTAGCATTAGCCGTACGGGCATTAAAGAATAAGCAGGTTAAAAAAATCATTCTTACAAGACCTGCAGTGGAAGCTGGTGAAAGTCTTGGTTTTCTTCCCGGTGATCTGAAAGAAAAGATCGACCCCTATTTACGTCCACTCTACGATGCACTCGATGATATGATTCCTGCCGATAAGCTGGGCTATTATATGAGTACGAGAACAATCGAAATTGCACCGCTGGCCTATATGCGTGGCCGAACATTAGACAATGCTTACATCATTTTGGACGAAGCACAAAATGCTACAGAACTGCAATTGAAAATGTTCCTGACCAGAATTGGCGCCAATGCAAAAGCCATCATTACCGGTGATATGACGCAGGTGGATCTGCCAAGAAACCAGCGAAGTGGTTTGTTGATGTCAACCCGCATTTTGAAAAACATTGACGGTATTGCCCATATTGAGCTGGATGAAGAAGATGTGGTAAGACACCGGTTAGTAAAAGCGATCATTAAAGCATATAACAAAGAACATGAAAGAGAGGAAGAAGAATATGCTAACCGTCAGACTCCGCAAATTATAAAGAAAGACAAACCAGCTACCTAGCACTTACAAAGATTTATTACTTTGCAGGAATGAAGAGAACTTATAATTTCTTTTTGTTCCTGCTTTTTTTATGTGGCGGTTGTACATCTGCTGATTCAACAAATAAAAAATCCATTTCACCAACTGACCTGGCAGCAGCTTTTAAAACAATTGACAGTTTAAAACAATTTATTAATAATGGGGATATTATTTTTAGAAATGGGCGGGATGAAATAAGTCAGGCTGCACGGAGTATGAACCGGAAAGACACTTCTTATTCCCATTGTGGTCTTGTATTTATAGAAAACGATTCAGCATTTGTGTACCATGCCATCGGAGGTGTTTACAATCCCGGGCAGAAACTTCGGAGAGATTTGTTAGATAGCTTTTGTACACCAATAGAAAATAATGCCCTTGGACTTTACCGGCATAGTTTGCAAAAAGAGCAAATAGAAAAACTGAAATTAGTGGTCAGCAATTATTACAAAGCAGGTCTCAAATTCGATATGTATTTTAATTATTTTTCTGACAATGTAATGTATTGCTCTGAGTTTGTTTTTAAATCACTCAACCAATCATTGAACGGAGCTTACAATAAATATCTACGGATGGATACTCTTCCTTATGGGGTTACTACCGATGA
>CAZXMP010000202.1:0-5160 GCA_964641575.1 uncultured Chitinophaga sp.
GCTTTTACTGATCACCATGTACGGCATTTGATGCTGAATGCAATAATCAACCGCACGGGAAAATTTTTCACCCATCACACTACCCAATGAGCCACCGATGAATTCAAAATCCATACAAGCAATCACCAGGTCGTTACCATTCACTTTTCCCACTGCCACCCGCATCGAATCTTTCAAATCTGTTTTGCTCCAGGTTTCTTCCAGTCTTTTTTTATATGGCTTCAGGTCGGTAAATTCCAGGTAGTCTTTGCTCCGAATATTTTCAAATAATTCGGTGAATTCATTATTGTCGAACAACAGTTCATAGTATTCGCTACTGTTAATGCGGTGATGGAAGGTACATTTTGGACAAACGAAAAGACTTTCCCGTAATTCTGAAACGGTACAAATAAAACTACAATCGGGGCATTTCACCCAAAGCCCTTCTGGTGTTTCTTTCTTTTCCGATGTTTTTGTATTAATGCCTTTCTTAATTCGCTTAAACCAGCTGCTCTTTGTTTCTTCAGTCTTGCCTTCTTCTCCAGCCAGGTTGGCATCAAAATCTTCTATTTGTTTCGCCATAACCAATTGTTGAGTTACAAATATAGGAAAGTTGTCAATAGTGAATAGTCAATGGGCGAATGGGCAAATTCTTTAGTAATCATTGACTATTGACTACTCACCATTCACTTTTTTAATACTGCTTCAAATAGCTTGAATATTCTCTTATACTCATCCGTCCAACTACTTGGCTCTACAAATCCATGATCTTCCATTGGGTAACTGGCCAGCTCCCAATTGTCTTTTCCTAATTCTATTAAACGTTGAGCCAGTTTTACCGCATCCTGGTAATGTACATTTACATCCACCATACCATGACAAATTAATAGATCCCCTTTTAATCCATCTGCAAAATAGTAGGGAGAACTTTTTCTATATGCAATACTATCAGTGTATGGCTCGTTCAAAATGTTAGAAGTATAACCATGATTGTATTGTGCCCAATCCGTAACCGGACGAAGTGCAGCACCTGCAGCAAACACATCAGGTTCATTGAACATTCCCATCAGTGTAATAAAACCACCGTACGAACCACCGTATAGCCCTACATTTTTTGGATTCACTCCATGATTTTTTACGAGATAATTAACCGCATCTACATGATCACTTAAATCTTTTCCACCCATATGGCGATAGATGCCCGTTCTCCAATCCCTGCCATAACCTGCACTGCCACGATAATCAATGTCCAATACATAATACCCATTATCGGCCAGCATATTATTAAACATGTATTCTCTGAAATAGCTGCTCCACCATTTATGCGCATTTTGTAAGTAACCTGCACCGTGTACAAAAAGTACCGCAGGTTTATTAGGATCGGGGTTGGTTGGTTTATATATTCTTGCATAGATGGGTGCACCATCAGCAGCAGTAATGGTAATTACTTCGGGATCTTTCCAGGCGTAAGATTTAAATTCTTCGCTTTGTGCTTTATTAGTTATCTGCTCAATTTTTCCACCCACTTTATTTTCCTGCAGATATAATTCCCATGGTTTGGTAGAGTAGGAGTAGAGTATTGCTAATTGTTTTTCATCCGGTGAAATAGTTACCTGGTTAGCACCCGTCATCGTTGTTATCTTTTCTTTTTTACCGTCTGCAATAGTGAGGCGGTAAAAATGTTGTTCACCGGGATGCACTTCGTTGGTAACAATAAAGAAGTATTTTTTATCTTTTGATAATTGCACCTGCTGCACTTCATACTTACCCTTAGTCAATGCTTTCTTTTCTCCTGTATTTACATTTACACTATATAAATGAGAATAGCCTGATACTTCAGAACGATACCAGAAAGTGTTTTCATCCAGCCAACCAGTATTACCTCCACCAAAACTGCTAATGCCGGGGCCGGCAACCCAAGCTTCATCCCGCTGACGATCTAATAACTTTAATGAATTGGTTGCAGTGTCCCAACGCATCAGCCAACGGTCTTTATTATCACCTGCAAAAATTTCTAATACTGCATGGGTTCCTTTTGGCGACCAGGATGGATTAGCAACGGTAATGTTTCTATTGGCTCCTTTCTTTTTTCTTTCTTCTAGTTGTTTGGGATAATCTTTTACATAATCAGGCAAATCTTTTATTCCATGAATGGAGTCAAGCTTAATAGCAATGATAGTGTCCCGTACCCGGTCGTACATATAAAAATCAGAACTGCTTTGTTGCGCACCCACTTTTGTACGGGCAGGAATATCAACTGTAAAACCCGTTTCGGTAACATAGCTTGGAACAATGGTAGACTTTGCAGCCGTAGAGGGTGCAGATTTAAATAGACGATAGGTTACATAACGGCCATCAGGGCTAACATTTAATCCCTGCAACGCTTTATCTTCTAAACTGATCGAACGAAGTTCTTTTTCTTTTGTTTTTGGTAACGACTTGGTATATGCTTCAGCTGCTTCTCTTTTTTCTTTACGTTGTTTTAATACATCAAAATATTTCAACTGATCATTCTTTAACCATTGTTCCTGTGGATTGCTACCAGCAGTTGGTGGGGCACTTACTCCACCTCTTCCAAATCCACCGCCTGCTGGTGGGGTAGAAGATGCATCACCCGTTCTTACATTCGTTAATTGCATTGTTTCGCCACTGGAAATATCCCAGGCGTATAAATTCTGGTTGCGGTTGTAAACAATTTTTGTTTCGCTAAAAGAAAACTGTGGGTTGGATTCCATTTCCACGGTTTGTGTAATACGTTTTACTTTTCCTGTTTTTACTTCTTTGTAAAATATATCTCCATCCTTTGCATATAACTGAAATGTTCTTGCAATGTTGTAAATAATATTCGGTTGGCTCGTTAATGCCTGCTTCTCAGCAACGGTAGCTTTTACAGGCGTTTTGTTGGTAGTGGTAATGTAGTAGATGGAATCAGCATGTGCTTTTTCAGGATTCCAGGAGAAATAAAGTGTATTACCATCCTGGCTCCAAAAAGTATTTGATGGAGACGTACCCATCCATTTCGGGTCTCTCATTATTTTTTCAACCGTTAACGGACCTAATACTTGTTGCGAAAAAGCAGTTGCTGAAATCAACAGCACAAAAAACAGATTAATACATTTTTGCATGTGGTGCAGTTTAGGCTATAAATATAAATGAGAAAGCTAAACCAAACTAAACTGCCTGCAATAAATATGTAAGTGGCATTAATTATTAGGTGCACCACTATCAATCCAGCAGATAATAGAATTTTTTTGCGTCGCTGTTAATGTTGTATTTAATGGCATTCTGCCCGATACAATAGCGGCACGAACAGCACTGGCAGCAGCAGCAACCTGGGCATGATTGGTTAATGCACCCGGTCCATTGAGGCTACCACTTGCATGGCAACCAGCCTGGTTACAAGATGACTGAATAATTGGATTTACATCTGCAGCAAATGATTTATTGGTTACAGTACTGCAATTAACTCCACCACCGTTACCGGCTTCGGCACCGTCTTTAGAACATGCGATAACACATAATAAGGAAGCGAGTAAAATGGCGATAAGAACTAGTGACTTTTGCATATTGGCGGTTTATAAGGATTTAAATTTCTTCGAACCTGCTAACAGCAAAAGTTTTACCAAACTAGTTTTTGAAATGGGTTTATTTGATTGATCAGATAATTTCCGCTACATGGCGGTGTATGTTTTGCGATAATAGTTCCGTAGGAACATCATTTTGATCACCACCGAAAGGATCTTCAATTTCTTCAGCAATCAGTTCCAAACTGGCAAGCACATAAAATACGAATGCTACTACGGGGATAACGTAAAAGCCCAGTTGAAATACGTAGCCGAACGGTAACGTCATTATATAGAAGAAAATAAATTTTTTGATGAATACACTATATGAAAAGGGGATAGGGGTGTTCTTGATTCTTTCGCAGGCACCACATATATCTGTAAAAGATTGCAACTCTGCGTTAAGAAATAATAGTTGTTCACCCGATATTTTTTTATCAACATGTAGCTGATGTATATGCTGATACATTAGCAACGCCACCTGGTTGGGAATATGTTTGGCTTTATCAATTTTATGTAACAGATGCTCATGCTCTTTTTCCTGGAACAATTCAAGCCTGGTTTCTTCTTTGCGCAAATGATTATGCAGGGAAAAGGCGAATGCAGGAATTATTTTTCTGAAAAAAGCTCGTTGTGTATCATCATCAGCCGGTAAAATAGTTGCCAGCTTCATAGCGAGGTTGCGGCTGTTATTTACCAAACTGCCCCAAAGTTTACGGCCCTCCCACCAGCGGTCGTAAGCGGTATTGGTACGAAATACTAATAACATGGAGATAGCAAAACCTAACAAGCCATGCATGAGCGGAATATTTTTTACATAGCTGTTTTGCGAAAGCTTCCAATAATCCAGCTCCAGCCAGGCAATAACGCCGGAGTAAACAGAGAGTAAAATAATTAGGGGGAACAACTTGCGAAAGGTATCTGCCTTATGGAATTTGAAAATGAAGGTGAACCAGTCTTTGGTGTTATAAGAAATCATTCGGTAGTTCTTTTGGCGAAAATAATTATTAGTTTGGAGTTGAGAGTTTTAGATTTGAATATTATGATGTTTTGAATTACTACCAATCTATCCAATCCGTAATATCTTTTCCATTTTACGTCCTTTTGCCAATTCATCTACCAATTTGTCTAAATACCTAACCTTTTGCGTTAATGGATTTTGTATTTCCTCTATTCGATAACCACAGATTACTCCAGTAACGAGATGTGCATTGGGATTTAATGATGCCATTTGAAAGAAGGTTTCAAAAGTTGCTTTTTCTTTAATTAGCTGTTGCAGTTTTTTATCATTGAACCCGGTTAGCCACTTTATTACCTGATGCAATTCTTCCTTTGTCCTGCCTTTACGCTCAACTTTTGTTACGTAGTGCGGATAAACTGAAGCAAATGTCATTTTTGCTATCCGCTCATTGTGCTCGGGAGTTGTCGTCATTATATATTTCTTTATGTCTGCGAAATGTTGTCAGTCGTGTTAGAGGATAGTCTGTCCAGGATATTTTTTTATAACGGGCAGGGCTTTATGCAGGTTGGGAATTAGTATTCCGTCCGCCGACAACCGCTGCCGATTGAAAATATAAAGTTGAATTTAAGAACTAAAGTTGAGATTTATTCGTCCAGC
>CAZXMP010000203.1:0-5100 GCA_964641575.1 uncultured Chitinophaga sp.
ACCCAATTCAAAAGGTCTTTGTGCTGTAGTGCTTACTGTAGTGAGTAAGCCAGCCAAGGTGATAAGAAAAAACTTATTCATAATTACTTTAAAACGTAAATACCAGTTAAGTATTTGAAAAAAGCAGGGCAATTATTAATTTCTAATTCACTACTTCATTTCCTCAACCCATTTATCCCTTTCATCCGGGCTAAACTTCCACGGGGCGAAATTATTTTCCACGTTGCTAAACATAACGGCCCACTCCTGAGGACTATTGCTTTCCTCCATCACTAAATAGCGGCGCAGCTCTAAAATAATATCCAACGGGTTAATGCTAACCGGGCATTCCTGCACACAGGCATTACAGGTGGTACAGGCACGAAGTTCTTCCACGGAGATATAATCATGCAACAAAGATTTACCATCGTCCTTAAACTCTCCATTTTTATTGATATTCTTACCCATTTCTTCAGCTCTGTCACGGGTGTCCATCATTATCTTTCTTGGTGATAACAATTTGCCGGTTTGATTCGCCGGGCAGGCGGCAGAACATCGTCCGCATTCTGTACAACTATACGCATCCATCAGGCTTTTCCAACTAAGGTCAGTTATATCTTTTGCGCCAAATTTTTGTGGAGTGGCAGCTTGTTCGCCTGTTGGAGCCAGTTCTGGTTGCATAGCATACAGCACTTCATTTTGTATGGACTTCATGTTATCCATTTCACCCATTGGCTTTAGTTTGGCATACCATGCATTGGGAAAAGCCAATACAATATGAAGATGTTTTGAATAAGGCAAATAATTAAGGAAAGCAAAAATGCCGACAATGTGCAGCCACCAGCTTGTTCTTTCAATCATCTCCAACCCGCTATTACTAATGCCATTTAATAGGGGGTGTAAATATTGTGAAATAACAAAGTTGCCGGTAGGATGCGCCGCATAGTGTTCAACACCTCTTGCCTGCAGTAATGTATCACTCGCATTCAACAACAGAAAAAGCGACATCAGAATAATTTCTATAAATAGGATATAGTTCGCATCACTTCTTGGCCATCCATCAAGGTCGTTGCTGATAAACCGTTTTAGTTTTATGACATTTCTGCGGATAAGAAATATAATTACCGACAACAGTACCAGCAGTGCTAATACTTCAAAGCTATTGATCAAAAAACTGTAGAAGCTTCCCAGCAAAGGAGCAAACATCCGATGGGTACCAAAAATGCCATCCAGCACAATTTCTAATACTTCAATGTTGATGATAACGAAACCGGCATATACAAAGAAGTGCAATATGGCAACCAAAGGATTCCGAAACATCTTTTTCTGACCGAAAGCCAGCAGCAATAAATTTTTCCATCGCTGTGGTTTGTTATCGCTGATATCTTCATCACGGCCCAATTTAATATTGCGGCTGATCTCTTTTACTTTCTTAGCAAAAAACCAGATAGAAATGCCACTGATGAGGATAAACAGTATTTGTTGTACAAGCTGCATAGTAATGGATTACAGCTGCTAATTTAAGCAATGTTAGGGTAAGGAATCAGAAAGAAATGGCATTTACTTTTAGCTTGCCATTGGATAATTCTAAAGCAGGAGCAGGAAATTTAAAGGCACTTAATACGGTGAACAAAAACTTCAATCCTTTTTTGTTAGTTTTTATTTTAGTGAGGTCGATATCGGGAGAGAGATACCATTGACGGTATCTTTTAATATCGGGTCGGTCGAATATAATATTACCATTATCGTCTTTACCAATATTCTCAGTCCCCCCGAATAATCCTTCTGCACCATAGCCAACCGATACCGATAACCAATCCGGCAGGTTGGAGTTTTTAAAGAAGGGCTTCAGGTTAATACTGGCCCAATACGTTTGCCCATTATAATCTTTTAGTAATCTTTCTGCGCTGCTGTTACCAAATAATTTATTGCTTCGTTGATTTAATTCAGGATCGTTATAGTCTTTGCGGTGAAAAGAAAATTTAAGTTTGATGCGTTGTTCATCCCATGCCAGTTCCTGTGCTACTAATGCGCCGCTGCCTAAAATATTGGCGCTAAAATCTCCCCAACTCCAGCCCCAGCCTTCACTAAAGCCATCGAGTACTTCAATGGCGGTTTGATAAACGGCACCACTCATGCCGCCGATCCAGATCCTTTTCTTTCTGTCAATGCCTGTCCAGCGCCACATTTCCATACTGGCCCGGCTTTCAATATAGGCACTGTATAAATGCCCCACTTTATCTACTTGTTTCCATTCTGGCCAATCGTTGAACGTATGAAAGCCTGATCGTTCGTATTGACTGTACCAGGCGGATGAAAGTGCAATCATAGTACCGCCATAACCAATTACATTGGCACCGGCTACCAACCAGATTCTCTTTTTGCTGGCTTTACCTAAATCCACATGTATGTCTCTATAAGGTCTTTTTATTCCTATTTCTCCAACAGTTATAAAACTATCTAAACCTATTTTATTTAATGAATCAGTTTGTGCTTTAAGATTTGTAGAAAAAAACAGGAATATTGTTAAAATGCAGAGTAGAGATCGGGACGTACAAGAGTGCGACGCAAGGGACGATGATAGTAGTAATGACGATGACTTCATATTTAAAAGCACTTTATTTTTTTACCCGCAATAATTTTTTCCCCGGATGTTGCCAGGTATTAAAAACCGAGTAGATAATTATGCTTTGCGCCTCAAGTTGAAATATTATTATATACGGAAACTTCCATACTGAAGTTTGGCGAAATGTTTTATACACCTTTTTATAACCAGCCGGGTTTAACCGAATTCTTGAAATAGTATTTTCTACTTCTTGTAAAAAATTTTTATCGAGATTTTTTGCCTTTGGTGCATACCAGTCCATTGCATCAGCAATATCTTTCCAGGCTTCTTCCTTTACGATGACTTTATAAGGCATGATTACCTGTTGAGCAACGATTTTTTTACAGTGCCCCAGGCATAAGATTTACTTTGTCCAGATTTATGGGCGGCATGACGCTTATCTAATTCTTTTTTTTGTGCCGGGGATAATTGATAGTTATTTTCTTCCTCCTTTTTGGAGTTAACAATGGTGTGCAGGGCTTCCAGAAAGCCGGCATCATCTATTTCGTTTATTGCTTTTGTAAGCTTTTTCTTGATGAGTGTAGTAGTCATAGTTTAATGTCTGTACATAAAAATACAAATAAATATTTCGGCAAAGAAAACTACTTGTTAATGTTATAAATAGAGCCGAAATTCGCTTCACTTAAAATGGTTTAATTATGGATACTGCTATACAGGCTAAAGTAGATACATGGCTAAATGGAAGTTTTGATACCGCTACGAAAGATGAGATCAAAAAATTACAAGAGCAAAATCCGGAAGAACTGGCGGATGCTTTTTATAAAAATCTCGAATTTGGTACAGGCGGACTTCGTGGATTAATGGGAGTAGGTACGAACCGCATGAATAAATACACGGTGGGTATGGCTACGCAAGGGTATGCCAACTATCTAAAACAATGCTTTCCTGCTGGTGTGAGTGTGGCTATTGCATATGACTGCCGCAACAACAGCCGATTCTTTGCAGAAACTACCGCCAATGTATTTGCAGCAAACGACGTAAAAGTGTATTTGTTTGAAGCATTGCGGCCAACACCGGAATTGTCGTTTGCTATCCGCTATTTAAAATGCCAGGGCGGAGTGGTGTTGACAGCCTCACACAATCCAAAAGAATACAACGGCTATAAAGCATATTGGGATGATGGCTCGCAATTAGTGCCGCCACATGATAAGAATGTGATTTTAGAAGTAGATAAAATTGCCTCTGTAGATGATGTGAAGTGGAGTGGTGGGGAAGCTAATATTATTTCGATAGGAAAAGAACTGGATGAAATTTATATGGAGATGGTAAAAGGGCTGAGTGTATACCCGGAAGTGATTGCGAAACAGAAAGACCTGAAGATCGTTTATACTTCTATACATGGAACGGGAATTACGTTGCTACCACAAGTGTTGAAAAAATTTGGTTTTGAAAATGTACATATTGTTGAAGAACAAAGTGAGCCTGATGGAAATTTTTCAACGGTTGTGTATCCTAACCCGGAGGAAAGCGAAGCGATGAGTTTGGGTTTGAAATTAGCAGAAAAATTAGATGCAGATATTTTAAGCGGAACCGATCCGGATGCGGACCGCCTGGCAATTGGTGTAAAAGATAGTAATGGCAAATGGGTATTGATGAACGGTAACCAAACAGCCGTATTGGCATTTAACTATTTGATGGAGGCCCGCAAAACAAAAGGCATTGCGCAGCCGAATGATATGGTGGTGACAACGATTGTTACTACCCCAATGATCGATGCGATTGCAAAAGGTAACGGAGTAGGTTGTTACCGTGTGCTGACTGGTTTTAAATGGATCGCCGAATTGATCCGCCAGAAAGAAGGAAAAGAAAATTATGTGATCGGTGGTGAAGAAAGTTTTGGTTTAATGATTGGCGATAAGATCCGTGACAAAGACGGTATTAGTGCGGTGGCTTTGCTTTGCGAAATGGCGGCCTATGAAAAAGATAAAGGACGCAGCCTGTATGAAAAGATGATCGATCTGTATGTGCAGTATGGTTTTTATAAGGAGCATCTTATTTCTATTACCAAAAAAGGAATGGATGGCCAGCAGCAGATCGCTGCCATGATGGAAGGCTATCGGAATAACCCGCTAAAAAATATCAATGGTAGTCCTGTGGTGAAATTGCTGGATTATGAATTACAAAAAGGAACAAACCCGCAAACAGGAGAGGAATGGCCAATTGAATTGCCAAAATCGAATGTGTTGCAATTTATATTGGCAGATGGCAGCAGTATTTCTGCTAGACCGAGCGGTACTGAGCCAAAGATCAAATTTTATTTTAGTGTGAATACGAAATTGAACAGCGCTGCTGAATTTGACACCACAAATAAGGAATTGGATGAAAAAATAAAGGAAATCATTTTTGATATGAAGCTGGAAGGTTAAAGGAGATAAGAAAAAAAATAGAAGATCATTTGTCGTTAACATAATTCAAAGGGGGAAAAAGAGATTTATTAATAAAACTCTTTTCCCCTTTTCTCTTTTATACTCTTATCCTATATTGCACCTCAACTT
>CAZXMP010000204.1:0-4887 GCA_964641575.1 uncultured Chitinophaga sp.
ATTGTGATAACGCTCCTTGTGAAAACGTTTGTCCAGTTGCTGCAACCAACCATAGTGCAGAAGGACTGAACCAAATGACCTATAACCGTTGTATCGGTACAAGATATTGCGCTAATAACTGTCCGTTTAAAGTACGTCGCTTTAACTGGTCTGATTATACAGGCGCCGATAGTTTCCCAAATAACCAGGATCAGCAGATTGTAGGTAAATTAGATCCGGTTGTTTTCCAAATGAATGATGACTTAACGAGAATGGTATTGAATCCTGATGTTACCGTTCGTTCAAGAGGTGTGATTGAAAAATGTTCTTTCTGTGTACAGAAATTACAAGCTGCTAAATTGGATGCGAAGAAAGAGAATCGCCCAATGAAAGGAGATGAAGCAAAAACAGCTTGCCAAACAGCTTGTGCTGCTGATGCGATTGTTTTTGGTAACTCACATGATAAAGAAAGTTCTATTTCAAAAGTAAGAGCAGAAAATACACAACGTGGTTTCCATGTATTAGAGCAATTACATGTGTTACCCAATGTTACCTACCTGGCTAAAATCAGGAACACCGATGAAATAGATGCTCATTGGGGTGGTGAACATGGCGAAGAACATGCTGCAACAGGTGGTGAACATAAAACAGGAGAGGAGCATAAAGCTGACAGCACATTGCCATCAGTACCAAAAACAGAAGCAAGTCATTAAGAACGAAGTTGATTAAAAAATATAAGCTGGTATTTGCCAAAACCAATAACAGCTAAAAGCTAAATCAAATTATGTCATTACTCAGATACGAATCACAGGTAAGACCAGCACTGGTAGAAGGGGATAAAGATTATCACCAGGTAACGGAAGATATATGCCGCCCCGTAGAAGCAAAACCATCCAAACTTTGGTGGATTGGATTTATTATTTCTGTGCTGATGCTTGGTTTTGGTATTCTCTCTGTAACCGTGGAAGTGATTTATGGTACCGGACAATGGAACCTGAATAAAACCATCGGTTGGGGTTGGGATATCACCAATTTCGTATGGTGGGTAGGTATTGGTCACGCCGGAACATTGATCTCTGCTATCTTATTATTATTCCGCCAGGGTTGGAGAACAGGGGTAAACCGTGCAGCGGAAGCGATGACGATTTTTGCAGTAATGTGTGCAGGTCAGTTTCCCATCTGGCACATGGGTCGTGTGTGGAATGCATTCTTTGTATTGCCTTATCCAAATACAAGAGGTCCTTTGTGGGTGAACTTTAATTCACCATTGTTGTGGGACGTATTTGCGATATCAACTTACTTCACAGTTTCACTTTTATTCTGGTATTCTGGTTTGTTGCCTGATTTAGCAACACTTCGTGACAGAGCTAAAAAGAAATGGAGAAAAGCATTCTATGGAGTCGCTGCATTTGGATGGACTGGTAGCACTAAACACTGGCAACGTCATGAGGCACTTTCATTGGTGTTAGCAGGTTTAAGTACACCACTTGTATTATCAGTACACACTATTGTATCCTTCGACTTCGCAACATCGGTTGTTCCCGGATGGCATACAACGATATTTCCGCCATACTTCGTAGCGGGTGCCATCTTCTCTGGTTTTGCCATGGTGCAAACACTATTGGTGGTAACAAGAAAAGTATTAGGCCTGGAAGAATATATTACTATCGAGCATATCAATGTGATGAATAAGGTAATTGTACTAACAGGTTCTATTGTTGGTATTGCTTATCTCACCGAGTTGTTCATGGCCTGGTACTCTGCTGTGGACTATGAAAATTTTGCCTTCTTCGAAAACCGTTTGAACCTGAACAGTCCATACGGTTGGAGTTACTGGATCATGATGGGATGTAACGTATTATCGCCACAGATTTTCTGGTTTAAGAAAATGAGAACAAACCTGGTGGTTACTTTCTTTATGTCAATATTGGTAAACATTGGTATGTGGTTCGAACGTTTTGTGATCATCGTAACATCGGTTTACAGAGACTACCTGCCAAGTGCATGGAGTACTTACTATACACCAACGATTTGGGAGGTTGGATTTTACATGGGAACATTCGGTTTATTCTTTACCTGCTACTTCCTGTTCTCTAAATTCTTCCCGGTTATTGCAATTGCTGAGATCAAGCACATCTTGAAAAGAAGTGGAGATAATTATAAAGAGAAAATGGATGTGGTGGAAAAAGAAGGAATTATTGAGTTTGCTGAAAAGCAGGCGCATGATCATTAAGTAAAAAGAAACGAGCTAATAGCTGCGAGCTACAAGCCGGTTAATATATAAGAACATAACGATTTTAGAGTTTCTTGCTCGCAGCCCGAAACTCATAGCTAAAAGCTAAACAATGGCGGTACAAAAATTTATAACGGGTAATTTTTATGATGAGGCGGTTTTATTTCCTGCCGTAAAGAAAGTACGTCGCGGAGGTTACAAGATTCATGAAGTGTTTACACCATTTCCTATTCATGGATTAGATAAAGCAATGGGTCTCCGTGATACCAGCTTACACACTGCAGGATTTATTTATGCCATTACCGGAACTGCAACAGCAGTCGGTTTTATTACCTGGGCATTAACGGTTGACTGGCAGATAAACTTTGGTGGTAAACCATTTTTTGCATTACCTGCGTGGATACCAATTACGTTTGAGTTAACGGTACTCTTTGCAGCGGTAGGAATGGTACTTACATTTTGCTACCTGTGTCAGTTAGCACCATTCGTAAGAAAAGACCATTTCAACCTGCGTTCTACCGACGATACATTTGTTTTAGTGTTAGAGTGTACTGATAAAACCAATGATGCGGAAGCGATGAGCTTTTTACAAAGTATCGGTGGGCAAGATGTACAAGTACAATACAAAGAAACTGGTTGGTGGCTTGGCAGATACGATAAAGACACAAAACGATTTGAAAGAAAAGCTGAAGCAGCGCATTAATCTTTCAAAAAATTAATTGTTGAATAGTGAGTTAGGAAATTGATACGGGTATTTGGATTTTTTATTTGGGAATTAAATAAAAGAGGATGAAAAAAATTTGGATTATCACTGGGTGTGTGGCGCTAATGGCTGTAATGATTAGCTGTAATAATACCCGCCGCAACCCTGGAAGAGCTTATATGCCAGACATGGCTTATAGCCGTGCATACGAAACTTATTCTTCTACTGAGAACCTGAAAGAAAAAGGTATTCATTATACATCTATGCCAGTTGAAGGAACTATAGCAAGAGGTGATATGGCTGGCTACTCATTAAAGAATGATTCTATTGGTTATATGCAATCAGCAGCAATAAAAAGTCCTTTGAGTGCAGATAGCATTGACATGAAAGAAGCGGAAAGATTATACCTGATTAACTGTGCAATTTGCCACGGAACAAAGCTAGATGGTAATGGTCCTTTGTGGAATAATGGTGACGGCCCTTATCCTGTTGCTCCAAGAAATCTTATCACTGATCCAATTACGGCAAACATGGCAGAAGGCACTATGTTCCATTCATTAACCTATGGAAGAAATAGTATGGGAAGCTATGCTGCTCAGTTAACAACTAAACAACGTTGGGAAGTAGTTGCATATATAAAATCAAAGCAAGGATCAGCCAGTACGGCAAAACCTGCTGCTGATACTGCTACTGCGGTAACACCTAAATAGTTTTGAAGAAACAATAAACGAACACTGATGACAATCCGGGAAAATTACATAGTACCAAAAAGATTCAATACGATAGCCTTTACGCTAATGGTGATTGGCTTGCTGACCATTGTTGGTTTATATGCCACCCATGGTTCCAAAGAGGATCCGATTGCACAAGCCCGTTTCTGGGGATCGTTGTTGCAAAACAGCGTTTACTTTTTGTTAGTGGTAAATGCGGCGATGTTTTTTATCTGCGCAACCACATTAGCCTGGGGCGGCTGGCAAATGTCTTTCCGTCGTGTAGCAGAAGCTGTATCTGCTTGTGTACCGGTGGTAGGAACTATTTGCGGTGTTATTCTCTTATTGATTTGTTTTGGAGGCAATCATGAAATTTTTCACTGGACAGACGCAGAGCATGTAAAACATGATAAAATCCTGAGTTTTAAAGCTGGATTTTTAAATAAAGGTTTTTTTGCTGCCATGACCGTGGCTACTATAGTTCTTTGGTCGTTGCTTGGTTGGAAGATGAGAAAATTGTCCCGCAGTATTGATGATAAGCCCCTGAACGCCGAAGAAAGCAAGAAATATATCTGGAAAAATACAGTGTGGGCTGCCGTTTATATTATCGTTTTTTCTTTAACGGTGATGTCTTCTATTCCATGGTTGTGGTTGATGAGTATTGATGCACACTGGTATAGCACCATGTACAGTTGGTACACATTCGCCAGCACATTTGTAGCAGGTGTAGCATTGATCACTTTATTTGTGGTGTTCCTGAAAAACAATAATTACCTCGAATTGACCAACGAAGAACATTTACATGACCTTGGAAAATTCATGTTCGCTTTCTCGGTATTCTGGACCTATTTATGGTTCTCCCAGTTCATGTTGATCTGGTATGCAAACATCCCGGAAGAAACAACTTATTTCAAACCAAGGGCACAAGGAATATATAGCGGAATTTTTTGGCTAATGTTTATAATCAATTTCCTTGCTCCGTTGTTAATATTAATGAGAAGAGGCGCCAAGAGAAATTATACTACGGTAACATTTATGGCATTGCTGATCATTTTCGGTCACTGGCTGGATTTTTTCCAAATGGTGTTCCCGGGTCATCAAAAAGATAAAGTGCCAATGATGTTGTGGGATTTTGGTGTAGCGTTAGGTTTTGTAGGGCTGATCATGTTTTTAACATGCAGGGAATTGAGTAAGTCGCCACTGCATGCAAAAAATCACCCTTTTATAAACTTTAGGGTAGTTAACTATCAGAGGGGTATTTT
>CAZXMP010000205.1:0-4887 GCA_964641575.1 uncultured Chitinophaga sp.
ATTTTTTAGAAAATAAAATTGTTTTTGCTCTCCTTCCATTACTCCATGACCAGCAAAGAATATCAATAATATATCATTGGCAGTTGCCTTTTTGCCAATTTCTTCCAGGGTTTTTTTGATGCTGTTCTTTTCGGGTAGCTGGTATCTTTCTTTAGCTGTGGTTAGGTTATACATAAATACATGTTCTTTGCCATCGGAGTTTAATAACTTTTTTGCAGCGTTAGAAACAGCTGTAGAAATATCGTTAGCATCTTTGGCCGCATATTTCAGATCCAGTTCATCCCCCTTATAATCACTTACACCAACCATTACTGCATACAAGTTAGGTGGAGTGGTGGCTTGATTGCTTTTGTCTTCTTTTACTTTAAATCCACGGGATGATATATTATTGTCTGCGGTAAATGCTTTTACTGTTACCTGGTTCTCTACGCCGGCAATAAAATATGGACTGAGTTCCACTTTTCTTATAATCAACTCATAAATGTTACCGTTCTTTTTTAATTGTGCCGGCTTATATGTTTTGGTAGGATTTCCATTTATTGAAAGAATTGTTTCTCCCAATCCTCCCCGGCGGGGAATGATCTTAAAATAATATTCATCGGTTTTGCTGCTTGCATCTTCGATTTCGGGTGTAAGGCCGCAAATATTTAACTGTTCCAGGGTTTTTGCATTGATGCTATCACCTGTTATAATCCTTTCTACAAGATTAGGTACCCACAATTGATTTTTTGCCTGGTCCAGTTCTATCACTTCTTCACCACAAACAAAGTAGAGCATTTTTCGGGCAGATTCCGTTCCATCATACCGGCCGAAATTGTCTTGCACTAAAAAGTCTTTGTTGCTGGTAACAAAATGTTTGTAGGCCAGTTTTACTTGTGGCAATATGTACACTTCCATCGCATCATCTGTAAGCACATATAGATATTTACCAGATTTTCCATATGTAATTTCATTGCCTTTAAGTTTTTGTACCGTTGCTCCTGAAAGTAAGTTGTGTATTCTTATGTTTTCGCCAGAATGTACTACCAGAATTTCATCACTTACAAAATGAAATTCTATTCCTTTTCCCGGTTCTTTCAGTTTTGTAAGTATAGTTTCATTCATATTCTCAACAGGTGTTGTAACTATTTTTCCATTAGCATAAATAAGTTTTAGTTCGTTTTTATCTGGTACAAAACCTGCAAAATTTATATCATTTAGCGATGTTATCAATTTTCCTGAAGCTGTTTCCCAAACCTGCAAGAGTGATTCGTTGTTGTCAAAACATAAAAAATATTTAGAGTCAAAGCTCATTTCTATGGTATGCGGGTAAGCTGTTGCAACCGTAACGGATTGTATGAGTTCTTGTGTGGCTAATGACCAAATCTTTACCTTGTTGCTTCCTCCCGTAATGATGTAGGCGCCATCCGGACTAAACCGTTGTTCTGTAAACATACTAATGCTATCTATGGTTAGCAATCGTTTATTGTCCGATAATCTAACTACTTGTACTGAAAAATTATCATCATGCAATACATATTTACTGTTTGGGCTAAACTTGCTGAATGACTCATATGATCCTGATGCATCGCTTAGTGTTGTTTCATCGCCACCTTCTGCATTAAAAACAACACTGCTTTCTCTTCCACCTGCTACTACAAAGAGGCTATCGTTAGCATTAAAATCTACACTGGTTGCCCATTGATTATTAAATATTTTTTTATGAAAAACAATTTTGCCGGTAGCTGCTTCCATTTTTCTTACTACACCATCCCTGGAAGTGGTTAATATGAATTTTTCATCTTTAGACAATTGTAAAGCAGTGAATCGTTCATTATGTGAACCATAGGTCATTTCTTTTTTCCCTGTTGTTGAGTTCCACCGGCTTAAAACAGGATCGTAGTTTCCAGCAAGTATGCTATTACTTTTTTTAAGATAGTTCAGGAAATAAAGAGCTTCTTTTCCGGATTGAAAATAAAATGCCAACTTATAAGTGGCAATATCCCAAACGCTGCAAAACCCACTTTTATCGCCCAGAGCAAATGTTTTTTTATCAGGAGATACTTTTATTCTATATATCCAGTCATTATGATTTTCAATAGCGCCAACAAAGTTGCCAGATAGTTTATTCCATATCCTGGCAGAATTATCGCTGGATGAAGTAATTATATTCCCGTCAGGAAGAAATTTTGCATTCCAAACCGTATTGGTATGGCCGCTGTAAACCATTAGTTGTTTACCGGTTGCAGTTTCCCAAAGTCTTGCTGTTGAATCATCCGCAGCGGTGAGTAGTTGAGCGTCATTTTCAGAAAATTCTACATCAATAATCCGGCTTTGATGGCCTTCGAAGGATGCAGTAAATTTGTGTTGGTCAATGTCCCAAAGCTTCAAAGTAGCACCTCCATACAAAGCAAGCATTTTGCTATTGTTGCTAAACTTTAGCTCTTCGTTAAAAAAGGTTTGCGCAATGGTATCGGCCAGATGAAAAGTTGCGGCATTATAAATTCGTATGCTGGAACCTCCTTTTTCACCATAATATTGTCCGCTAACAGCAATCCATTTGCCATCTGTGCTAATAGCCAATCCTGGAGAAAAATCGTAGCTTCCTAATAATATTGATTTGCCAGTTTGAATATTATACGCTTCTGCAGGAGTAAAACCTGTAATAATAAGGTAGTTGTTATCTGTTGTAAAAGCCATTTCGGTTGGATGTCCCCGGTTAAGGCTGGCTAATAGTTTGCCGGTTGAAGCTTCCCATATTTTGATCTTACCATCCAGATCTCCTGATGCATATAATTTTTCATTTGGACTAATGGCCACTGCTTTCATTTCATTACTATTCGCACTAGGTAATACCAGTTCGGGCTGTTGGGCCAATAATTGGGACACACATAGTAAGCAATAAGTCAGGCCAATCAATTTTAGAGTTCGCATCAACAAATTTTCTGAAAAATTACCACTATTAGCAGGCTTTTCCAATACCGTTCACAGGGTAGTTTGGATTTGAGGATCATTGCTAAGCATAAAAAAACCGGCTCGAAAGCCGGTTTGTATGGTAATTCGATTAACAGTAGTACCAATATTTGTACCAGTAGCAATAGCCATAACCATCGCAATAGTAGTACCAATAGTAGCAAAGTCCGGCACGGGATGCTTCCGGAGCTTTATACTTTTTTTGGAAAGCTTTTACTGCTGCGGCAAGTGATTTAGCATTCGCAGCTGTAAGCGTTTGACCAGCTTTGTAAGTTGTTCCGCCTACAGTAGCTTCAGGAGAACCGCCACGGTTAGCGTCAAGGCTGGCATTGGATACCATGCTTAAAAAGCCGATATCGCTGTCTGTTAAAGTAGTGCCTGCCTTCATGGGAGACACTGTTTTTTCTGTTTGCCCAAATACTACTGATGCCATCAGCAGAAGAGAAGCCGAGAATAAGATTTTAATCTTTTTCATTGTTGTTTTTTGTAGGTGATAAAATTTGATGGTTTTTAAATATATGCTTTTAGCAGATAAAAAGTTGCACTGTTTGTAAATATTTCAGTAAATATATTTGTGTTATTAATTTTTTCCAATACTCTATTTTAAGTAGTCGTTCCTATTGCCTTTTTCTTGTTTTATTATCTCAATTTCTCCAGTCCCGTATTCTTAAGTAAAGTTAGTAGTGTGCCAACCTGGTATCAATACCCAATAGCAGGTATTTATTACAGGCAATTTAAATTATTTGTCTTTTATAGGAATGAAAATAAACTCACTAAATGCGTCGGTATTGCCAAAATCGGCCATATGGGGCGATATTTTTAGAGTAGCAGTTTCATTGAGGCTGGCGGTTTGTAATACAGCATTAATATCGCCTAGTGTAACAATGCCGTTAGAGCCCTCACCTTTTGCCCGTAGCACCTGTAACAGAAGATTCGCAAACGGAGAATGACGGCCTGCTTTTCCATCAAAAGCAGGCTCGGTACCGACGGAGGACAAAAATTTTCGGGTACGGAGCGGTAATTTATCTTTTAAAAACTGGAGCACATTTTTATTACTAATACCAGTAGTACTTGTTTCCCTTTTTACATTCTCAAAAGCTTTTGCATCAAAGGTACCGCCGTGGCAAACATCCAGCAATACCAGTACCTGTCTTGCCGGTATATTATTTAGCATTTTTTGTAGCTTGGCATACGGGATGTAAGTGTTGCGTACAGGGTCGTCGTTAATTGACCGGGAATCTGTACAAACAATAAAACCATCATCCAGCAATTCATTATCTACATCGCCATGCCCCGCAAAATAAACCACCAGCTGGTCGTTTGGTTGTGCTATGCGATAGTACTCTCTAATGGCTTTATAAATACTGTCCATCGGCTTATCTTCTAATAATTGCACGTCGAATCCGTAGGAGTTGGATAATTCATCCGCTACTGCACGAGCATCTTTTATAGGGTTACTGAGTTTGTTCCAACCTTTGCCTTTATAATTATCAGTACCTACGATCAGGGCATATTTTTTTGCAGTTAAATCGCTGATAGCCTGTTGTAATTCTTTGGGTCTTATTTTTAAACCACGGGTTGCTTCTTCGGTATCGCCGAATATATCACGGTACAATTTCAGGAATTCTTTTTCAAAGAAAATGTCAAAGTACTTCCAATTCTCTTTATTGTTTTCGATGGCATAAGTCACTTCATCCTGCTTAGCATTCTCGGAAAAAATATTGTATATGTTTATCGAAGTGTCAATTGAAGTAATGAAATGGTTAATGTATCCTTTTATTTTTTCATTGAATCTTTTTTCTAATCCTATTTTGTTCGGTACCATTATTATCCTGTTTTTATTAAGAAGACTGGCTAAAAATGGGGAACTTTGCATTAGATTACTTATAAATTCAGGTCTTAATTCTGGTTCTAACATTTCTTTTCCGTATAATT
>CAZXMP010000206.1:0-4847 GCA_964641575.1 uncultured Chitinophaga sp.
CCATTATTATCCATTCGGGTTACCAATGGCTGGTATTAGCCATAAGGGACTGAACGGGGTGAAAGAAAACAAGTTTAAGTTCGGAGATAAAGAACTACAGAATAAAGAATTTTCAAATGGTTCTGGTCTTGAGATGTATGATTTTCATGCAAGAAATTACGATCAGCAAATAGGAAGATGGATATCAATGGATCGTAAAAGTGAGGATTATTTCTCCCATTCTCCCTTCGCATATGTTGCCAATAACCCTACCTATTTTGTTGACCCAACAGGAGAATATTTAGTAATACATGGAACTGAGACGGTTGATGGAATAAATGGTACTAAAGTGGATCTTAAGTTTTCGGTAATTTATGAAAATGGTAAAACATATCATTATACTAAAGATAAAGAAGGAAATATTGAAAAAGGTGAGGAGTACAAAGGCGGAAATAAGTTTGTTGAAAATACACTAACTGCACTTAATTTTTTACGTGAAAAGAATGCAATGGAAGTTAGTGTATGTGCGAATGGAAAGAATGTAACTGTTAATATCCTCGAAACGATTGTTAATGATAAGAAAAATATTGTTTCAGTATTTGAAACCCCGGGTGGCCATAAGGCTGAACATGAAGGACGAAATAGCATAAAATTTAACCCCATGCTTGGGCTAGAATTCTTTGATAACCCTTCGAAAACAAAATCTTTATATAACTCACCTGCATCAATGCTAGGACATGAACTGGCTCATATGTATAATGATTTATATGATAATGTCAATTTTACTAAACGATTAAATACAAGATCTAATTATAACACAAACGGACTAACCAGATTTACAAATGAAGAGGAAGAGTACGTTACAATTTGGATTCAGAACTCAATTAATGAAAAATTAAAAGAGCCTAAACGATATAACTATGGCCAATATTCAGTCAGGATGCAGTCTCCAATATCGAATCAAAAGGAGAAGAAATGAACAAATGAAATATTTATCAATCTTGATTCTTTTGTTTATATCACTGTCCTCCTTGAATGGCAGGGACACTGAATATATGATTACAATCATACTGTTCCGTGATTCAGCTTTAAGACCCCATGCCTTGTCTAAAGAAGAATTTTGGAGTTACAGCAGCTCTCATGATAGGATTGAGATTAAAAAATCAAGTCTTGCAACCTTAATCTATGAGAGACTTTCTATGTTGGAAAAAGCTAAGGAAAGTGACATAGATCATCATAGTGCTTTTATTTTGAAAAATCATAAAGGAGCTATAGACACTTTTTACACAGATCCTTTTTTCTATCAATGGGAAAAGCAAGAGAAAATATATACGGATACATCTGGGTTTTTTGAAAAAACATTCCGGCCTTTAATTATAGCCAAATAGTGGGGAGTAAACCCTTCCTCCCTGCCGAGTGTTCTAATTTAAAGCTTCATAGCCGATGTCTCATTACTGGCTTTTGGTAATGGTCGGCGTTTTGCTGTGGCTTCTATATTCCTATAATAGTGTTGTAAATTGAAGTAAGCTCTTTGAGTGTTTATTGCTATCCGTTCGGGTTAACGATGGCGGGCATTAGCCATAAAGCATTGAACGGTGTAAAGGAAAATAAGTTTAAGTATAATGGTAAGGAAGAACAGCGGCAGGAGTTTAGCGATGGTAGTGGTTTGGATTGGTTGGATTATGGGGCGAGGATGTATGATAATCAGATTGGGAGATGGCATGTTCAGGATCCTTTAGCAAAAAAATTTCTGGCTTGGTCTCCATATCACTATACATATTGCAACCCAGTTAAACACGTAGACCCAGACGGGAAAGATATAATACTTGCAGATAAAAAACAGCAAAAGGAATTTTTACAATTAATAAACACATTATCAAAAACACAATACACTTTTGATAGTAAAGGAAAGTTGGCTGTAGATAAAAAAGCAGGTGAAAACAAATCAGGTTCTGGAAAATATTCCGAGGCCTTAAATAAAGCTATTGGAGATTCAAAGAGCATTATTCTTAATAAAGCAAGTACTTTTAAGAGCAAAGGAAACATAATGTCAGTCGATAAAGATGCGGGAGGTGGAGTTACCCAGTATTCTTCGAGATCTGCTTCACCAATGGAAGTAGATCAAAAGAATAAACTAGCAACAAATGTGCTGGTCACAATTTCTGGTAATCCAAACAATAACTTAAGAGGAGAAGATGGAAGGAGCATTGCTGACACCCCTGCCATGATATTAATGCATGAGCTTTATACACATGCAATACCAACAATTAAAGGAGAGGCTGTAGGAAATGCAGTTGCAAAGGAAAATGAAATACGAGTGGAATTAAAATTGCCAAAGCGGGCAATGGAGTATGATCATACAACAACTATTAAATGGTAGGGTGATATTAATTAAATGATATGAAACTTCTATTCTGTATAAGCTTTTTTGTTTTGTTGTATACCAGTTGTTCAAACAAAAACATGAAGGCTAACGTCGCTTTTAAGTGTATTAAATTGTCAGATTCGACTCTTAGTATTAGAATTGATAATTTTTCGGAAACAGACATTTTCATACCAATACAATACATTGCAAGTTATGTAACAGGCTATGACACTTTATATTTTGAAAGCTTTCTCAATCCCAAATATGATACAACATGGTATTATAAATATGACAGCCTTTTCTTAACTCCAGTTCTTGTAAATCGTAAAATTGATTTCGTAGAGCCCGATTCTGTTTTTAATGTGGTTGAAGCAGTATATTATAATCAATTTAGAGTACGACCTTTTATGATTTTAAAAAGGGATTCTAGTCACATAATGAAGCTTGATTATACCAATACATATAAAACACAATTTGCTAAATTCGTATATTATGAAAATGACTTCTTTAAAGATGTAGCTAGTAAAAATGGAAATTATTCGAAAAGTGATTTTATCAATTTTGAAGATAAGCACTCAAAAAAAATTGTTGGTCTCATTTATCAAGCTGTTACTTATAGCGACGCCAAATAGATAATATTTCATTTGGCTTTTCCCGGTTGTCCGTAGTATTCCATAACTAAAAAATGTTGAAAGGTTGTGGTTAGTCTGTGACTAACCATCGGCTTTGCTAAAAGCCGTCCAATAATTATCTTTAGTAAAAAAAAATGAGGAAGGGAGGTTATAAGATAAGGAACCAGGCAGCAATGCATTTTATAACATTTGCTGTGGTGGATTGGGTAGACCTGACTGCTGGCAGGTGTTTTTATAAGGAAAGATTATCGTGAAATAATACTTGACAGCATCCGTTTTTGCCAGCAGGGAAAGGATTGCTGCTTTATAGCTGGTGCATTATGAGTAATCATTTACATTTAATTATGTCTGCACAGAATGAGAACTTAAGTGATGTGCTCAGGGATTTTAAGAAATTTACTAGTAAACAGGTCATAGCTGCTAAGATTATATAGCACCAAAGCCCAGTGTGGGGCTTTGGTGCTATTCTAAACTTCCTATTTCACAAAAAGGAGTGACTGAGTAAAATATTTTCAGCTTAGACGGAACTTCTTTTCGCATCAATTTGGTATTTAGTTGCCCAGGAGGAGTTCTACTTTTTATATACGCAAACCTTTTAAAATAGAATCTTACCTGTAGATTTTCAGAAAAAGAGAACACTGCAGTTGTAACATACCCCTTACTCTCATAAAGATACCCAACAGATTTGTAGGAGCAATTAATTAATGAGTCAAAGAAACCAATACTCTTAAGCCCTAAATATTTCTCCAACGGAACCTGCCTAATACATTCCAAAATACATTTCTCTGTTGGAGTGAGTAATTTATCAACTTCGCTCATATCACAATCAATCCCTTTTTGAGAGAAAACATGAGTTGAAGTAAAAAACAATGTCGCTATAATTATAATCTTTTTCATAGTGGTGAGTTTATTTTGCCATCACTCTTGACCATTTGTTTTTATCCCCTTCTGCTGTTTGGTACAACGCAACCCCAGATTTACTTCCGTCTCCAATCGTTGCCATTATTGCTTTCACTTGTGCATCACCAGTCCTGTTAGTTCCCAGAGCTGTATTAAATGTATTCATAACACCCTCTGCATTTTTTAAAAATTCTCCTGCTAACTTTGCATCCGTAACAACAAACGCAAATCGGGTGTTTTCAGTTCCAACCATTACAGCAAACCCTTCTTTCTGTCCTTGTAATTGAAAAATATCTCCTTTGGCGTTCTTCACACTTCCATCATCCATTTCTATTTGTACTGCTACTGAAGGAGGTGTAAAGTCGCTTCCCATTTCTTCAGGGTGAGTGTGATAGCTTCCGATTTTTGTTTGTCCTGATTTTAAGTCATTTCTTAAACCAATAGATATACTCGTTTTTCTTTCTCCATCATCCATCTGGTCTCCGAGTTGTTCAGGATTGGCACTTATTTCTCCCTTACTATTTTCAACTATATTAAACCCTATTTCCCGGGTGTTATTAATTTCTGTTCTCGTACCCTTGTAGTTTGTAAATACACCAGAAGGACTTGTACTTTTTACCATTGCTGCTGTTGCTCTGGAATCTATCGCTTTTGATATTACGCCAAGCCTGTCAGCAATTGGGTCTTCTGCTTCATCACCATTTTTATCAATAAAGCGTATTGGATTATTCAAAGCATACACATACGGACTTTGCAAAGCATACTTATCAGCTTTTCTATCTTGTGTGAAGAACCTTCCTATTTGATTATCATACATCCTTGCCCCATAATCCAACCAATCCAATCCACTACCATCGCTAAACTCCTGCCTTTGTTCCTCTTTACCGTTATACTTAAACTTGTTTTCTTTAACGCCGTTCAGTGCCTTATTGCTAATCCCCGCCATCGTTAACCCGAATGGATAATAATGG
>CAZXMP010000207.1:0-4417 GCA_964641575.1 uncultured Chitinophaga sp.
ATAATGCGGATATAAGCAAAAAAGATTCAGTATTAAAAGCTATCAGCGAATACAAAGAAAATGTGCAGGTTTGGACTCCTTCTTATGATGATACATTAGTTTCCGTTTCGGTAACTCCCAAAAAAGTAGTGAACTACGTAACGGAGAAACAATATACGGAAAGAGAGAATATAGTAATAAGTGAAATAGAAGTTGATTTCGACTCTTTACAAATAGACGTGTATGATAACGGCGAAATTGATGGTGATATGATATCATTGTTTTACAATAAACAACTTATTCTTTCTAATCAAAAGCTTACACATAAGTCTATAAAAATAAAAATAGAGCTGGATAGCTCAGTAGTTACCAATGAAATATCCATGTTTGCTGAAAACCTTGGTTTAATTCCACCTAATACAGCTTTAATGATCATTAATGATGGAAAGAAGAAGCATGAAATACGGTTGACTAGTAGTCTGGAGAAAAATGCAACGATTCGAATTAAGCGAAGAAAATCTCAGTAATTGAGTTGAAAAGAATTAAAAAGAAAAAGATTTGATTACTTTATTTTCAAGTAAATAATTCTGCACCCATTTTATTTTTTCATCAGCCAATATTACCTCTATCAAAATTTCCACTTCATTATCGGCCAGTGTTATTTTTTTCTCTTCCGCAAAAAAAACTCCTGCATGAAGTCCATTTATTAAATCATCTTTCTGACCAATATGATCTTTTAAAATGGTAAGTTTGATCTGGCGGGTTAATTTTTTTGATCTAAATAATTTATTAATGAATGGGGTAATAAAAATAATAATTAACGTACCCGCCATAAATGTGCCTGCAAGATAAAACTCACCGAAACCAATAGCCAAACCAACTGCTGCTGCCAACCAAATAATTCCGGCAGTGGTGAGACCAGAAATCGAAAATCCATCTTTAAAAATAGCCCCTGCGCCAAGAAAACCTACACCACTCACAACATACGCAGCAATATGGGTTGGATTGCTTTCACCGCCTACTTTATAAGAAAGAATACCAAACAATGTAGCCCCGAGGCAAATGATAGTTATTGTTTTTAACCCGGCAACTTTATCTTTCAACTCCCTTTCAAGCCCGAGAATAACACCAGCTGCAACAGCCAGCAAGGCTTTATATAGATCTAATATTTCCCAATGATCAATCATATTACAATTTACTCAAACAATTCGGCCTGGTTTGTTTCTTTACTTTTCACCCATTCCATTTCTGTTGATTTGCTAAAATCTGCCAGTTTAGAGCCTACTGTTCTGTAACCGGTTACTTCCGCAATTTTTACAATCTTCAATTTAGCTTTCCGTATCTGTGCTCCCCTGCCCTGTTGCATTAACAAAACGGGTTCATTATCTAATGTTACGGTCTCTACATAATTTCCGTCGCCTTCCTTAATGAACAAAAATTTGGTTTTCTGTGTGGTTGTTTCAATTTTGAAACGTTTAACCATGTATTGCTTCTTTTCCACATCAACATATACGGCAGTAATTATTTTTTCTGCATCAAATTTACCAATATGCAATACTTTATCCGGATCGATCTTCTGTGTCATTTCCTGGTCGGTTACTTCGTAATTACCATCATTGTATAACACTAATATTCTATCATCTGGTTCAAAGCTTCCAAGGTAAGTTCCTTTTTCTTCTGCACTAAGGCGACCAAACTTTTCGTCAAACCAGAGTTTGCGACCACTCAATGTTGCTCTTCCGGCTTCTTTAAACTTCACCGATTTAATGGGATACTTTGTAACCTGATTGCCCATACTGCTGCGGCCTTTAATGGCCATCTCCTCAAAATAAAAATCAAATTCTTTAATGCGGGCAGAGCTTCCGGGTGTCAATACGATCTTAACCACCTCTGCTTCACCATTTGGATTGATACTTAGGTAATGGACTTTACTTCTTTCATCTCCTTTGGTCAGGTCGTATTCTTTATCTCTGGTTACACCCGTTACATTAAACCGTTTGGCATAACTCAATCCACCTTTTCCATCAGAGTAGATCATGTTATAAGTAGTCCTTTCGTCATTCTTCTGAAAAACGGCGGCATGCAATATATCTTTCCCGATAAAAGTTTTATCAGACACTTTCACCACTTTCATAATTCCACGCTTGGCAAAAACGATAATATCGTCGAGGTCGGAACATTCAAATAGCAATTCGTCTTTTTTCAATCCTGTACCGATAAATCCTTCTTCACGGTTTACATAAAGTTTGGTATTAGCGATAGCGACACTCTTCGCTTCAATCACTTCAAATTGTTTGATCTCGGTTTTTCTCTCTCTGCCTTTGCCATATTTCTTCAATAGGTTTTCATAATAGTCAACAGCAAAATCCACCAGGTTTGCCAAATCATGTTTTACCTGTTTAATATCTCCCTCCAATCCTTTGATCTGTGCATTTAGTTCATCAATATCTAATTTATAAATGCGACGTACAGGTTTCTCCGTCAGCTTCACAATATCTTCTCTTGTAATCTCTCTCTTTAGTTGCTTTTTAAAAGGCACAAAGGCTTTATCAATTCCTTCCAGCACTTTTTCCCATGTCTCATGTTTCTTCTCTAACTCTTTATATATTTTTTCTTCGAAGAATATTTTTTCTAAAGATGTGTAATGCCATTTTTCTTGCAGTTCATTGAGCTTAATTTTTAATTCTTGCTCCAATAAATCTTTGGTTTTATCGACCGAAAGTTTCAACAGCTCTTGCACACCGATAAACTGCGGCTTATGGTCAACGATCACACAGGCATTTGGAGAAATAGAAATTTCACAATCAGTGAATTTGTACAATGCATCGATTGTTATATCCGGCGAAATACCCGGTGCCAGATCAACCTGGATCTCTACATCTGCCGCAGTATTATCTGTTACTTTCTTAATTTTTATTTTTCCCTGGTCGTTAGCTTTTACAATGGATTCCATCAACTGTGTAGTGGTTACGCCATAGGGAACACTTTTAATCGCCAAGGTTTTCTTATCTACTTCTTCTATATGTGCTCTTACTTTGACCTTGCCACCTCGTTTGCCTTGATTGTAATCAGCCACATCAATCATACCACCGGTAAGAAAATCAGGATTGAGTTCAAAACGTTTTCCTCTTAAATGTTTTATAGCTGCTTCAATGATCTCACAGAAATTATGCGGCAGAATTTTAGTAGAAAGCCCTACTGCAATACCATCAGCACCCTGTGCCAACAACAACGGGAATTTCATGGGCAATGTTACCGGCTCATTCTTTCTGCCATCGTAACTCAATTGCCATTCGGTAGTTTTTGCATTGAAGGCAACTTCTAATGCAAACTTGCTTAATCTTGCTTCAATATAACGGGCTGCTGCTGCATCATCCCCAGTTCTTACATCGCCCCAGTTACCTTGGGTATCAATCAGTAAATCCTTCTGCCCCATATTCACCAATGCATCACCAATACTTGCATCTCCATGCGGGTGGTACTGCATCGCCTGACCGATAATATTCGCCACTTTGTTATAACGGCCATCATCCATTTCCTTCATTGCATGAAGAATGCGGCGTTGCACCGGCTTTAGTCCATCTTCAATAGCAGGAACGGCTCTTTCTAATATTACATAGGATGCATAGTCGAGAAACCATGTTTTATACTGACCATGCAATCCGCTATCGATGCTTCCTACTTCTGTTATTTTATTTTTTGCTGCACTCATTGTGTGAGAATCTTTTCGCCTTTAGGCACAATTTATTTTATCCTTCAATTGTATTTTCTTCAGAAATTGCTTCTACTTTTTTTCCACCTCCCAACTTCACATCAAAATCCTTCCATGCTTTATTCATATCACCCGTCACTTCAATTTTACCATTGCTAATTAGCTCCTTCATCCGCCACATTAAAAACACATCACCGGTTTTTGTTTTCATACGATTTAAAGTGTTACTCAAAGCCCGGGTAGCTTTCTGCCACTCGCCGGTAATATTTTTTAAAATCTCATTATCATAAAAACTTTCTTCTTTTCCCGCAATCTTTTTCCCCCCTTCCAATATTCTTACCGTTGCGTTTTCTTCAGCAATTTTTCTCCATTCGTCCGGGTCAATTTCAAATTCACTTAATGTAATGGGCCTTGCCAGTTTCTTTGCTTTTACAAATTCTTTCGGCTGTATTTCATGCAACCAGGATGGATAAAATATCTGACCCTTCTCATTGATAAAAGGAAGATTGTTCATATACAACACCATCACTCTCCCCTGGTATTCTTTAAAGTTTGGCATCAACCAATAATAACCCGTTACATCATGTTGATTTTGTCCCATCCAAATCCATAGTTCTTCTTCAGGATTCTCATCAAGCTTTGCTTTTATCTGGTTTACGGTTTCTCTATCATCAAAACTTCCTACCAAATCAGCGGCATACGGGGATCCTTGCATCAATCCTCTCC
>CAZXMP010000207.1:4427-4826 GCA_964641575.1 uncultured Chitinophaga sp.
GCCATCCTTCCTCGGTGTCAATATTCGCTAATGGCCCTACGGCAAAATCATCTTTGATCTGCAATACATCACCGGCCAGTGTTTCATCCATTTCAATCACCTGCTTCATCAGGTCAACTTCACTTTCATTAAAAACTATATGTATCATTTTGAATTATTATTAATAGGTTGAATGATATAATAAACACAGGTTGTAAAAAAATTTCTTACAAAAGGAATGGCTTTGACAATAACAGATTGTCTTCTCGGTTTCCAGCCAAATTTCCATTCATAGATCGGGTTTAGTAAATAATGCCGTACATGAAAAAAACCATACCCTTCTTTCTTACATATTTTCTCAAATCGTTCGATACTGATTCCGGTATCTCTTATCTCCATCATTTCCGCCACATTCTCTTT
>CAZXMP010000208.1:0-4803 GCA_964641575.1 uncultured Chitinophaga sp.
TTTTTAGAAAAAAGATTTGATGGAAGATCAAGATGGTTTTTATCGTTGTTTTCTATTGCGGGTTATGTATTGACAAAAGTATCTGTTACCATTTACGCAGGTGGAATAGTTGTTTCTCAATTATTAGGAATCGGGTTTTTAGAAGGAGCAATAGGTATTGTTGTTGTTACCGGTGCCTACACTATTATTGGGGGCATGAGGGCTGTTGTTTATACGGAAGCGTTCCAAACAATAATTCTGTTGCTGGGAGCGATGATTATAACAATAATGGGTTTAAATGCTGTGGGTGGGTGGAGCGAATTAAAAGCAACAGCGGGTAGTGATCATTTCAATATGTGGCGGCCTTCATCAGACAAACAATTTCCATGGACAGGAATGCTTATTGGCGGTACCATTGTCGGTATCTGGTATTGGTGTACGGATCAGTACATTGTTCAACGTACACTGGCTGCCAATAATATTAAAATTGGAAGAAGAGGTGCTATTTTCGGTGCCTATTTAAAACTTGCTCCAATTTTCATTTTTTTAATACCCGGCATCATCGCATTTGCATTAAAGAAAAAGGGATTAATCACCTTTGGAAAGAGTGATGAAGTTTTTCCAACATTAGTAAAATATCTTTTACCCGCAGGCTTAAAAGGACTGGTTGCTGGAGGGTTGATGGCTGCATTAATGAGTTCATTAGCATCTGTGTTTAATTCAGCTTCCACATTATTTACAGTTGATATTTTCAAGAAAATGTATCCTGATACACCGGAAGCAAAATTGGTCCGCACCGGTCGCATCGCTACGGGTATTGTCGTTGTGCTGGGAATGCTATGGATTCCTATTATGCAAAAGATTGGCGGAGGTGTTTTATATCAATACCTGCAAAGTGTGCAGGCATATATAGCACCACCGATTACCGCTGTATTCTTATTAGGAATTTTATGGAAACGGATAAATGCGAAAGGTGCCATTGCAACGCTGCTCTTTGGTTTGCTGATGGCTACTGTAAGAATAGTTTGTGAGTTAATGTACACCAATGGCGGGGTACTGGTTGATGGAGCCTCAGGCCCGTTTGCTCAATTTGCCATTATCAACTTTGCACATATGGCTATTTATATGTTCATCGCCTGTGTGGTGGTTTGTTCTGTTGTAAGTCTCGCTACCGCCAAGCCGGATTTTGAAAAAATTAAGGGATTGACGTGGGGAACCCTATCGCCAGCGCAAAAAGCAGAAGCAAGAAACAGTTACAGTAAATGGGATGTTGTTGTATCTGTAATACTGGCAGCAATTGTAATTGGTGTCTTAATTTATTTTAGAGGATAGCTTAAGTAACATTATAAAAGTCAAAGCATAAAACAATTCCCTGGTTTAAGCCTAATGATTCACATCATTATATCCACAAGGGAGAAAGATATTATGGTCTGGAGTGGGGCATGTTTATTTACTTCTCGCAATTAGGTATAGCTACCAAGAAAACAATAGGGGATTGAAAAATATTCATTCCTGCTAATTTCATAGCTTAGCTAATAATGAAATCGTTAGTAGCTCAATTCCTTGGCACTTCTTTGTCATGTAATGACATTTCTGCAATTTCATTGCAGTTGGATCAATTGCCATCACACACAATTGACTGTTTACCCTGGCCGGCTTATAAAAGTGAAACCTCTGTCAATTTTTCGATAGCAGCCTCCGAAAAACATGTTTTATTAAAGTTCAGGGTAAAAGAAAAAAATATCCGGGCTATACATACTGCTATTAATTCTCCTGTTTATGAAGATACCTGCGTAGAGTTTTTTATTGCAGTTGATAATACGGGCTACTATAATTTTGAATTTAACTGTATTGGTACCACACTGGCAGAATTCGGAAAGACCAGAAAGCTTAGGAAATTTCTTCCTTTGTTTGCGATTGAAAAAATAATTACGGAAACTGTTATTAAGTATCTTAAGGATGATTTTTACATATGGGAATTAGCTGTAGTAATACCCGTTGAAACTTTTATACATCATAAAATTAAAGATTTAAGAAGTCAGGAGTACAGGGTTAATTTTTATAAATGTGGCGATAAACTTCCACAACCACATTATATGGTATGGTCGCCAATTATTGCAGCAGAGCCGGATTTTCACCAACCTCAGTATTTTGGCCGATTGACTTTTAGTGCCGGTGCCGGTCTATCTAAATAGTGTAAACGGTTAACTTTACGCAATGCATTTATTCTGTTTATACAATCTTATAATTTGTTGTCTTTATGTTTCCTGTGTTAGCAAACAGAATGATACGAAAAATATTGCTGATACAGATACCGCTCATGCTTGCATGGATGTTCCTTCAAGACTTGTAATTGCAGATAGTTCAGCTATTATACCTTCAGGCGATACATCAACAACAGGAATGGTATATATACCTGGCGGTAACTTTATGATGGGAGGAGATAATAGCCAGGCATACGCCGACGAATTACCTAAGCATGCTGTGCAAATAAAATCGTTCTGGATGGATGTAACTGAAGTAACCAATGCACAGTATCAAAAATTTGTTGAAGCCACAGGTTATATTTCTACTGCTGAAAAGAAACCGGATTGGGAAGAATTAAAAAAACAAGTTGAACAGGGAACTCTCAAGCCTCCTGATAGTGTATTAGTAGCCGCATCCTTAGTATTTAAACAAACAAGTGGGCCTGTAACACTTGCTAATGTAAGCCAATGGTGGGTGTGGGAACCCGGAGCTGATTGGAAACATCCCCAAGGAAAGGCAAGCAATATTAAAGGAAAAGAAAACTATCCGGTTGTGCATATAAGTTGGTTTGATGCCATGGCATATTGCAAATGGGCTGGTAAGCGGTTACCAACAGAAGCTGAGTGGGAGTTTGCCGCAAGGGGAGGGCTAATCAATAATAATTATCCTTGGGGTAATGAACATGTGAATGAAGGAAAAGCAAAAACGAATAGTTGGGAAGGAAATTTTCCTTACAACAATGAAAAGAAAGATGGTTTTATTACAGCCGCTCCGGCTAAACAATATGCACCTAACGGTTACGGCCTTTATGATATGGCAGGAAATGTTTGGGAGTGGTGTGCTGATTTCTATGATGCAGCCTATTATGAAACGTTGAAAAATACGGCAACATTAAATCCCCACGGTCCTGCAAAAAGCAATGACCCTGCAGAGCCGTACACAACTAAAAGAGTACTGCGAGGAGGTAGTTTTTTATGTAATGATAGCTATTGCAGCGGGTACAGAGTGGCTCGTAGAATGAAAAGTAGCCCTGATACAGGCCTGGAAAATACTGGTTTTCGTTGTGTTAAGGATATTGATAAAGCTGTAGCTAAATAGTGTTTAATAAAGTATTTAACTAACAAAACTTCGTAGTTACTAGCTATTAAAATTTTATGCACTCGTTTGCATTGATAATGTACTTTTTATTCAGTTATTTTCATTACTGGACATTCGTAATAAAACAACTTTAAAAAGCTAATATGAACCGGAAAGATTTTGTAAAAGCAACAGGTATGGCCGTGGCGTCAATAGCCGTATTACCAACTTCAAAGCTGTTTGCCAATAATGCTGATGTTAAAGTAAAAGTGGCTTTAATTGGTGTAGGACTACGGGGGCAAAATCATCTTAACCTGTTGCTTAGAAGAGAAGACGTTGAAGTGGTCGCTATTTGTGACATTGATGATAGAATGTTAACCAAGTCGAAAGAAATGATTAACAAGAACGGAAAAAAAATGCCACAGGTATTTACTGGTGATTTGTATAGCTGGAAAAAAATGCTGGAGGTAAAAGGAATTGATACCGTAATAATTTCCACTCCGTGGGAATGGCATAAGGAAATGATTATTGTTTCATTGGAGGCAGGAATAAAATATGTAGGAACCGAAGTAATGCTGGGAATTACGCTGCAAGATCATTGGGATGTAGTTAAAGCGGCAGAAAAATACAAAGCACATGTTATGATGCTGGAGAACGTTTGTTATCGTCGTGATGTAATGGCAGTATTAAATATGGCTCGTCAGGGGATATTTGGAGAGTTGGTACACTTGCAGGGAGGTTATCAGCATGATCTGCGGGACGTGAAATTTAATAACGGTATTGATGCATATGGCAATGGCTGTGAGTTTGGTGATAAGGCATGGACAGAAGCCCGTTGGAGAACACATCATTCTGTTCATCGCAATGGGGACCTTTATCCTACACATGGTATCGGGCCTATTGCTCATTATATAAATATTAACAGGGGCAACCGCTTTGTCAATATTTCTTCTTTTTCATCTAAAGCAAGAGGTTTGCATAATCATATTGTAAAGAAATGCGGGCCAGATCATCCTAATGCAAAAATCAATTTTAAACTTGGTGATGTTGTAACTACTTCAATTGGATGTGCCAACGGGGAAACTATTTTACTTCAACATGATACAAACCTGCCACGACCTTATTCCCTTGGCTTTAGGGTGCAGGGCACTGATGGTTTGTGGATGGATGTAAACAAAAGCATTTATATAGAAGGAAAATCACCTAAGCCACATCAGTGGGATAGTGCAAAAGAATGGCTGGAACAGTATGATCATCCGCTTTGGAAAAAATATGGTGCCGATGCGCAAGGTGCCGGACATGGAGGAATGGATTTTTTTGTTATTCATTCTTTTATTGAGTCCGTAAAACGAAAATTGCCAACTCCGATGGATGTATATGATGCTGCGGCATGGAGTGCCGTAACACCCCTGAGCGAACTATCTGTTGAAAAAGGAAATGAAACAATAGAATTTCCTGATTTTACAGGTTGTCAATGGATGTATCGTAAACCAGTTTTTG
>CAZXMP010000209.1:0-4779 GCA_964641575.1 uncultured Chitinophaga sp.
TGTTTTCATTTTCATCATTTGCTATTTTTACTTTTCTTGCTCTTTCTGAATTAGTGCCAATCACCACACGGTCTGGTTTCATAAAATCATCTACGGCTACTCCTTCTCTTAAAAATTCAGGATTAGAAACAACATCGAATTCACCTTTATAATTTTTTGCAATGGCAGCTTGTACTTTTTCAGCAGTTCCCACGGGTACAGTGCTTTTATCAATAATTACTTTATAATCAGTAAGCATTTTCCCCAAATCATCTGCTACACCTAAAATATATTTCAAATCAGCAGAACCATCCTCACCCGGAGGTGTTGGCAGCGCCAAAAAAATAATCGCTGCATCTTTTATACCTTCTTCAAGATTGGTAGTGAAACGAAGCCTGTTTTCTTTCAAGTTGCGAAGAAATATTTTCTCCAACCCGGGCTCATAAATCGTTACTTCACCTTTAGTCAGTTTATCAATCTTGTTATTATCAATATCAACACAGGTAACATCATTTCCTGTTTCTGCAAAACAAGTGCCTGTTACTAAACCCACATATCCTGTTCCTACTACTGTAATTTTCATATACCTTTTATTTGTTTATATATTCTAAAACCTTGCTCGTAATAAATTGTAATTGTTCTTCATCCATCTCTGTATGGATAGGCAACGAAATAACTCTTTCCGTCAACCAATCTGTTACAGGCATTACTTGTGAGGCTACATTAAACTGTTCAAACATTTTTTGTTTATGACCCGGCACCGGGTAATAAATCATTGCTGGTATTGAATGACTGGCTAAAAATTCTTTTAATCCATTTCGATATTCAGCCGGGTTTTCTACTCCATCCAATATCAACGTATATTGATGAAAAACATGATGTGAATAAGCAGCCCTAAAAGGTGTTTTTATTTTGGGATGGTTGGCAAAAGCATTGTCGTAATAATCAGCTGCAGTTCTTCTTGCAACTATATATTCATCCAGATGTGCCAACTTAATATTTAAAATGGCCGCCTGTATAGAATCAAGGCGACTGTTACAACCTACCACATCATGATAATATTGCTTGCTCTGACCATGATTTGCAATCATTTTCATTTTTGCTGCCAACTCATCGTTATTAGTAAAGATTGCACCTCCATCTCCAAATGCTCCTAAGTTTTTTGACGGATAAAATGATGTAGTTCCAATATCGCCAATCACTCCCGTTTTCTTTTTTGTTCCATCAGCAAAACAATAATCGCACCCAATTGCTTGTGCATTGTCTTCAATTACATGCAAACCATGATTTTTGGCAATCGACATTATATCTTCCATTGGCGCTGCCTGCCCATATAAATGAACCGGCACAATCGCTTTTGTTTTTGGAGTAATTACTTTTTCTAATGTAGCCGGGTCGATACAAAACGTTTTTGCATCTACTTCTACAAAAACGGGTGTAAGACGAAGCAGAGCTATAACTTCTGTAGTAGCCACATATGTAAATGAGGGAGTAATTACTTCATCCCCGGGTTGAAGGCCGAGAGCCATCATTGCAATTTGCAAAGCATCCGTTCCGTTGGCGCAAGGAATGCTGTGTTTTGCACCAATGTAACCCGTCAAGCCAACTGCAAAATCCTGTACCGCTTTTCCATTAATAAAGGCAGAACTCTCCATAACATCCATCACAGCTTTATCAACTTCTGCTTTGATTTTTTGGTACTGAGTTTTCGTATCTACCATCTGTATAGGACGCATTCGGGTTTATTTACATTTAAAGTGCGGCAAAAATAGTAAAATAGAGGTAGTTTACCCGATTGCTTTTACATTTGTTCCTTATTTATAACCAATCATTTGGGCATATTTCTCTACAATATTTTTCTACAGCTTTTCCAGGCCGCAATCCATTTGGTTTCTTTATTCAATGAGAAGGCAAAAAAATGGGTGCGGGGTAGAAAGAATATATTCAAAACCCTGGAAACAGCTATCCCTGCCGGAGAAAAAATTATCTGGATGCATTGCGCCTCATTAGGTGAGTTTGAACAGGGCCGGCCTGTAATAGAACGATTAAAAAAGCAATACCCATATTATAAAATCCTGCTAACCTTCTTCTCCCCATCGGGCTTTGAAGTACAAAAGAATTATAACAATGCTGATTGGGTTTTTTACCTGCCACTTGATGGTGCAAGGAATGCCAAACGATTTCTTGAGATCGTAAATCCCTCATTGGTACTTTTTGTAAAGTATGAGTTCTGGTATTACTATCTCAAGAAAATTAAATACCGGAATATTCCGCTAATCTTAATATCTGCAATATTCAGAGAAGATATGTCATTCTTTAAATGGTATGGAGGAATGCAACGAAAAATATTGTCCCGTTTCAACCACCTTTTTGTACAAGATGCGGAATCTAAAAAACTAATTGACCGTATTGGCCTGTCTTCTATTTGCAGTGTGGCTGGCGATACAAGATTTGACCGGGTAATTGAAATTGCTGCTTCAGTAAAATCACTTCCGCTTATAGAAAAATTTATTTCTGGAAAGAAGGTTTTAATTGCCGGAAGCACCTGGAAAAACGATGAAGAGCTTCTTAAAAAAACAGATGAGTTTCTGAGATCTAAAAAAATTAAACTCATCATTGCCCCGCATGAAATAGATGCTGAACATATTGAGAATATTCAAACATTAATTCCAGACAGTTTACTTTATTCAACTTTATCATATACCCACGAAGTGAATGCTGATGTTTTAATTATTGATAACATCGGCATGTTATCTACTTTATACAAATATGCATGGTGCAGCTATGTTGGCGGAGGCTTAAGCCGCACCGGCGTTCATAATGTAGTGGAAGCTGCTGTTTATAACAAACCCGTTTTTTTTGGCCCTAACTATGTAAAATACAGGGAAGCAACAGAACTTGTTGCTATAAAAGGTGCTTTTGCCATAAATGATAAAGACGAACTTGTTGCTCAACTGAACCAATTCTTATTACACCCATCTTATTACTACAAAACAGGGGAAAAGGCAGGAGCTTATGTAAAGAAAAATGAGGGAGCTGTAGAAGTTATCATCAATTATATTCAAGAAAACCTTCTCTTAACCAATTGATCAAATTGCTGTACAGAAGCATGATCATTATTCCATCCCAATTTTAGTTTTAGTTCCCGGCTTATCCAATATTCAGCTTCTGCATAAATATTGAAGCTGTTGATGGTTTTAATACTTCTCTCATACATCGATTCATCTCCACGAAAAAGCTCATTGATAAAAAGAAAGCGATCATTAATGCCTACAGCTTTACGCAGGTCTTTAACCGGAGTTTCCTTTAGCATTTCAATTAACTCCGTTTTCCCCTGTTTCAATTTATCGTTCAATGATTCGCCTTGTTCCGGAGAAGAGGTATTTACATCTTTAGACTGATGTGAAAGAGTGGGAATTTCTGTCATCGGGTCAAACATCATATCCAACTGACCGTTTTTCTGCACTACCGATAAGGTTCCTTCATCTACCAGTACCGTTTCTTTTACCTCTTGAGTTATTATTTTTTCAACCGGCTTAGGTGCATATTTTTCAAATTGTGCTGCTACTGCACCAACTACATTGGATTGAGGAAGCATAACAGCCACTTTTGCGGTACCCAGGCTTTGTGACCGGTTTTGCTGCAGCTTCGTTAATTCAAACTGTAATAACTGAACAGTGCCAAGCAGCAAAGCCGGTTCAGCATTTTGCTGAAACTGTTCTTTTAATTTACTGATGAGAACTTCTATTCGTTCCATTATGGTATTTTTGACCGCTGAAAAAATGAATGTTTATTGAACAGGTAAACCGAGTAGCAACCTACTAACGTAACAAGTGTTCTAAAATTACAAACAGTTTGCCAATAAAGTAAGTACCATTACCAGATAATTAAATCTTAACAATGTTTATTGAACCTAACACCAGCGGGCAGCGGGGAAGTATAGAAGTAATTTGTGGCTCCATGTTCAGTGGGAAGACGGAAGAGTTGATCCGCCGGCTTAAAAGAGTAAAAATTGCCAACCAAAAAGTAGAGATATTTAAACCTGCCGTTGATGTGCGATATGATGAAGTGAAAATCGTTTCTCATGATTCAACAGCTATTCAATCTACTCCCATTGATAATTCGCAAAAGATATTGCTATATGCAGGTGAGGCGGATGTAATTGGTATTGATGAAGCCCAGTTCTTTGATGAAGAAATTGCCAATGTGTGTGATGAGCTTGCCTTTAGGGGCATCCGGGTAATTGTAGCCGGATTAGATATGGATTATCTCGGCAAACCATTTGGCCAAATGCCTTTTATTATGGCAAAAGCCGATTATGTAACCAAACTACATGCTATCTGTATGCAATGTGGCAATATTGCTAACTATTCTTACCGGAAAATACCAAATGAAGACCAGGTTATGCTTGGTGCAATGGACGCATATGAACCGAGGTGCAGAAATTGCTATCATAAATAAAAAATCCCACAAAGTCACCAAACTGCAAAGGAAACTCTTTGTGTCCTTGTGACTTTGTGGAAAATTTACCCGACTTTGGAAGAAAACTATCTCGCCTCTCCTTTAATTTTTGTTTTTCCTTTCATAGTCACTTTTGTACCGCTGCTGGTTGTCTCCATATTCATATCCATATCAGCAGATACCACAAGACCCGTTCTGCTATCAACCACTAATTCGCCTGTTTGCTCACCAGACAATTTCAATTGCTCGTTGTCTGATTCAATTTTAGTTTTTTCTTCCAACGTCACCATATCACCCTCAATTTCTGTAACAGTATAAGTCGAACGGTACTTTTCATTG
>CAZXMP010000210.1:0-4778 GCA_964641575.1 uncultured Chitinophaga sp.
TTAACGTGTGGTGAACGCAATACAGTAAATATTTTACGACGAGTAGGTAAAGGAATTGGTCCTGTTACTACTGCACCAGTACTGCGTACTGTTTTTACGATTTTCTCTGCAGATTTATCTACCAGATTGTGATCGTAAGACTGTAATTTGATTCTGATTCGCTGCGACATGTGTGAATACCCAATTTTCTTTTGGGAGTGCAAAGGTAGGGTTGCAAGCCATACCTTCCAAATAGTTGGGAAAGAATTTTTAGCCTGTGGACAAACTTATAATTAAAAGGCCAATTTCTGCATAGCTGATTGACTTTCAAGCTTAACTTAACAGCCTGAATGGAGCCAATTAGTGATAAAAAACCAGCCGCCTACCGATACTTTAAACTGGTGTTGAAAATAGGGGTTACAATCGCCTGTCTCTGGTATGTTTTCTCTACTATTAACCTGGCAGAAGTAATCGAAACTTTACGCAAGGCTGATTGGAGCTGGCTTTTAGCGGCATTTCTCCTCTATACTTTGTCAAAGCTCATAGCATCAGGAAGACTAAATATCTATTTTAAGAATATCGGCCTTAGCCTCCCCTACTGGCAAAATGTAAAGCTTTATTGGCTGGGAATGTTTTATAACCTATTTCTACCCGGTGCTATTACCGGAGATGCGTACAAAGTAATGTTACTCTCTAAGAAATTTACTGTTCCATATAAAAAAACAACGGCAGCGATTTTATTGGACCGCTTTAGCGGCCTGCTTTCTTTGGGATTAATTGTTGCCATTTATAGTTTTTTTGTTGTGAAAGAAAGATGGATACCGGTTTTTCTAATAACTGGAGCTGTGGCAGCCTTACCCTTCCTGTATTTTATTATCAAAATATTTTTTCCCTCCTTTTTACAGAGCTATTGGCCTACCTTTTTATTGGGTGCTGTAGTACAGCTAAGTGTATTGGTTTGTGTTTACTTTATTCTATTTGCATTGAATATTCAGGTAGATATAAGCAGTTATATTTTTATTTTTCTTATCGCAGCAATTGCATCTGTTCTTCCAATTTCTGTTGGTGGAGGATTAGGCGTAAGAGAGTTTGTGATAATTGAAGGTGCGAAATATGCAGGACTTGGATTGCAAGGGCAGCACAATGCTTTTATGCTAAGCATGATATTTTATATAGTTACCCTTGTTTGTTCATTAGGAGGAATTCCTTTTGTATTTAAAAATCCTTTGAGCAATAATCGTAATTAGTATAAATAAAATTGAGAAAATTCTATTTCATTTTCATTGGTATATTTCATGAATGCATCACTACTAAAAAGAAAATTTCTGAATGCCGGGGCAATTGGCATTAGCTACATCAAACTTATCCCCGATTGGTTTAGGCTAGGCAAAAATTCTATTGTAATTGATTGCGGAGCTAATGTGGGTCATATTGCTAAAATGCTTGCATCAACCGGAGCTACAATAATTGCATTTGAACCGGACCCTATTGCTTTTGAAAAACTAAAACAACGTTGCGGCAACAAAAAGAATATAACATTGATTCAAAAAGGTGTTTGGGATAAAGACACTGTTCTACATTTATATGCTCATAAAAATTCTACCGGGAAAGAAACAAGCTTTACTGTAGGCTCTTCCATCATAGCAGATAAAAAAAATATTGATATTTCAAAAACGCAAACTATAGAAGTTGTTGATCTGGTAATTTTCCTACAACAATTGAACAGGAAAGTGGACTTAATAAAGCTGGATATAGAAGGTGCCGAAATAGAAATTCTAAAAAAAATAATCGGCACAGAAAGCTGGCATTTATTCAATCGCATGTATGTGGAAACACATGAAACAAAAATTCCTTCTCATGTAGAAGAACTTCGCATACTAAAAACGCAGTTGGTAGAAAAGAAAATCCAAAATATCAAACTGAACTGGATCTAATAAAAAAAGGACTCAACTTAATTGAGTCCTTAACCATAGAACATTGTGTTTTTCATAAATCAGCTCAAGGCCGGAATAGAATTGAAATCTTAAAAACGGGGCAATTTCCTGCAATTTCTTGCAAACACAGTGCCATGTAGGTTATTCTGAGTTGATTTGAGTTAAGTTGTTTGAAAGAAAAAACCCGTCTAGTTTGAAACCAGACGGGTTGTATAAAAATGAATTAGAAAATTAAGCACTCACTTTGCCTTTCACTTTTGCTATCACTTCTTCAGCGATATTGTTTGGTGCTGGCGCATAATGTGAAAACTCCATGGTAGAAGATGCACGGCCTGAAGACAATGAACGAAGTTGGGTCACATAACCAAACATTTCACTCAATGGAACTTTAGCCTTAATAACCTCAGCACCGGCACGGGTATCCATACCTTCCATCATACCACGACGACGGTTCAAGTCACCTGTTACGTCTCCCATATATTGTGCAGGAGTGATTACTTCCACTTTCATGATCGGCTCCAGCAAAACTGGTTTTGCTTTTCTAGCTGCTTCACGGAAACCTTGTTTAGCACACAATTCAAATGACATCGCATCAGAGTCAACTGCGTGGAAGCTACCATCGAATACACGGATCTTCATATTATCAACCGGGTAGCTTGCTAATACACCTGTAGTCATTGACTGCTCAAATCCTTTAGTGATAGCAGGAACGAATTCCTTAGGAATTGATCCTCCGAACAATCCATTTACAAACTGGTATGATTTATCAGGATTTTCTGCTTTCCATTCTGCATCAACTGGCCCAAGTTCAAACTGGATATCGGCAAATTTACCACGGCCACCGGTTTGTTTCTTCAATGTTTCACGATGTTGGACAGTTGTATTGAAAGCTTCTTTATATGCCACCTGAGGCGCACCCTGGTTAACTTCTACTTTGAACTCACGACGCATACGATCAATGATGATCTCCAGGTGCAACTCACCCATTCCACGAAGGATGGTTTGTCCTGTTTCTTCATCTGTATTTACACGAAGTGTAGGATCTTCTTCTACCAATTTAGAAATTGCCATACCCATTTTATCTACGTCGGCTTGAGTTTTTGGCTCAATAGCTACAGCGATAACGGGCTCTGGAATAAACATATTCTCTAAGGTGATTGGATGATTTTCATCACACAATGTATCACCAGTTTTAATTTCTTTAAATCCTACCGCTGCACCAATATCACCAGCTTCAATGAAATCGATTGGGTTTTGCTTATTAGCAAACATTTTCATAATACGGCTGATACGTTCCTTTTTACCACTTCTTACATTTAATACATAAGAACCAGCATCCAGATGACCAGAATAGCACCGAAAGAACGCAAGGCGACCCACAAAAGGATCGGTCATGATTTTAAATGCTAATGCTGCAAACGGAGCTTTAGGATCCGCTTTACGAGTTTCTTCAGCACCAGTATCCGGATTAGTTCCAATGGTATCAGGAATATCAATTGGAGAAGGCAGGTAACGACAAACCGCATCTAATGCAGTTTGTACACCTTTATTTTTGAAAGAAGAACCACACATCATTGGAACGATGGTAAGATCAACGGTTGCCTTACGCACCGCTTCATGTATCTCATCTTCACTAATGCTATCTGGATTCTCGAAGAATTTCTCCATCAGCTTATCATCATATTCTGCTACAGCTTCTACAAGGTTAGCTCTCCATTCTTTTGCTTCTTCCAGCATATCTGCAGGAATTTCTATTTCATCAAATGTCATACCTTCTGTTTCCATATGCCAGATGATACCTTTCATCTTGATCAAGTCAACTACACCTTTAAAGTCATCTTCTGCACCAATTGGCAACTGTAACGGAACTGCCTTAGAACCCAGCATTTCTTTTACTTGCTTAACCACCATCAGGAAGTCAGCACCTGAACGATCCATTTTATTTACAAATCCGATACGGGGTACACCATAGCGGTTAGCCTGGCGCCATACCGTTTCAGATTGAGGCTCTACACCATCAACGGCAGAGAACAAGGCGATCAAACCATCCAATACCCTCATAGAACGTTCTACCTCTACGGTAAAATCAACGTGGCCTGGAGTATCGATAATGTTGAACGAATACTTTTTAGTATCAGCAGATTCCTTACCCTTAATAGTAGGGAAATTCCACTGGCAGCTAACAGCAGCAGAAGTAATCGTAATACCTCTTTCTTTCTCTTGCTCCATCCAGTCGGTGGTAGCCGCACCATCGTGTACTTCACCAATACGGTGAATCATACCAGTATAACGAAGGATACGTTCCGTCGTTGTAGTTTTGCCCGCATCAATATGTGCTGCAATACCGAAGTTTCTTTGAAATTTTAAGTCTGCCATGACTGCTTTATTTTCAGTTGTTTAATTCAATAATAAAACCCTATGGTTTTGGAGGCGCAAAGGTAAGGGAAAAAGGCTGAAATTAAAGACCTGCTTATTTTGGATTTCCAGCTGTGGATAAGTTTGAAAGAAGTTGTAACGAAAATGATAAATAAAAAAAATGCCCCGTAAACGGGGCATTTAGTGTATTTCTCATGTGTTTATTTGTAATAACTCAAGGTCAATTCTGAACGGCGGTTTTGTTGACGACCAGCAGCAGTTTTATTATCCGCAATTGGCACCAGTTCACCATGACCGATGGCTGTAATTCTACTTTCATCAATTCCTTTACTTACAAGATAGGCTTTTACAGAGGCAGCCCTGTTGTCACTCAAAATTTGATTACTCTCTTCTGTGCCTACATTATCTTTCTGGCCATCAATTGCAAGACTCATGCCCGGGGTCTCCTGCATAATTTTCACAACATCATTTAATCCTTTGTATGATTTA
>CAZXMP010000211.1:0-4771 GCA_964641575.1 uncultured Chitinophaga sp.
AGAACGTACAAGAGTGCGACGCAACTGGGATGCCCAAAGAACGGGACGATGGTAACAAAATTATATGCGGAGCATAATCAACTAAGGATTTCCCGCAACACAGGCAATGTTTTCATAGTTCCAAAATCTGGAATATGCAATGCGTAATACGTTTCATACACAAATAACAAATTTCTTCTAAAATCATGATGCAATTTAATTTCTTCCAGCTCATCCGGTTGCTGCACTTTTAATAATTGGGAGGTAACAAAAGCTTGCCTGCCTTCGATAAAATGAGGATGATGTGGTTGTTCGTTTACAAAACTTCCTTCTGCCAGATCAAGAAATGTAGTGGACTCATTGTATTCGTCTGTAAACCGAAAACCAAAAAAATGAGTGAGATGTAATGCAAAGAACAAGGGAAGATTTGCCATTACGGAACCCTTGCATTTATCCAATTGCAGAAAGCAATCTTCTGCAAAATGAAAAAGCTCAGGGTTGCTTTCCGGTTGCTTTAAACATTTAGTTAATAGCTCTACCATAAACAATGCCACCGCATTTTTTGGTACATCAGTTAATATATACTGGTAAATAGTTGCCCACTTGAACTCTTTGATTCTATTGAGATGCTTTAACTCATTATGATAAACGATCATGTCCAGGATAGCTGTTGGTTGAAACAGACTAGCCTTGCCTGTGCCTTTTTTTGTAGAAGCCCTTACCCCATTTACCAAATAAGATTGCACGCCAAATAATTCTGTAAAAATGGTAACGATGACACTTGTTTCGCCATACTTTACTGTTCGGAGTACTATACCTTTCGTTTTATGAAGTTTATCCGGCATTGCTGTTCAAAAGTATCACAAACAAGGAAGAGCCCATTGGGCATTTTTGCTTTTCTTTGCGTAATTTCTTATAAGAATCGCTTATGTGGCAAAGTCTTGGTCGTTTTATACTAAAATATCGTTTACCACTTTTACTTATTTTAATAGCTCTTACGGGCTTTATGGCTTAACAGGCCAGCAAAGTTCAGTTTATCTATGATTTTTCCCGGGCTATTCCGATAAACAACCCTAAATACAAAGACTACCAGGAATTCCGTAAAAAATTTGGCGAGGATGGTAACCTTCTTGTAATAGGTATTCAAACAGATCAATTTTTTACCGAGAAAATATTCAACTCTTACACATCACTTCAACGTAATCTAAAAAAAGTAAATGGTGTAGATGATCTTATTTCTGTGCCAACAGCCGTTAACCTGGTAAAGGATACTGTAACTGAAAAACTAAAGGCTGATACCATCTTCGCTGACAGAAATCTTACACAAGCTGAAATTGATAGCGGTGCAACTACATTTCTTAATCTTCCTTTTTATAAAGGTCTTTTGTACAATCCTTCTACCAATGCCTGGTTAATGGGTGTACGCATCAACAAAGATCTGATGGCTTCTAAAAGCAGGATTGCGGTAGTAAATACAATTAGCAATCTTGCGGATGAATTTGGGAAAGCCAATAATCTTACTGTTTACAAAAGCGGTTTGCCGCATATTCGCACCGAGTTATCGGTACGAATTACCAACGAGATGCGTTTCTTTATTGCTGCATCGCTTATTTTATCGGCCATTATTTTATTAGCATTCTTCCGATCCTTCAGCGCCATGTGGTTATCATTAGCCGTAGTATTAATGGGGGTGATCTGGAGCTTTGCTACAATTCAAATGCTGGGATATAAAATAAGTATCCTTAATGCTCTTATTCCACCGTTAATTGTAGTAATTGGTATTCCCAATTGCATTTATTTCCTCAATAAATACCATACAACTTACAGCGAAGTTGGCGACGACGCTACTAACCCAGCAGCAAGAAAAAAACATGCATTAATAACAATGGTGCAGAAAATGGGAGTGGTTACCTTGTTTTGCAATTTGGCCGCAGCTATTGGCTTTGCCGTATTTGCATTAACACAAAGCCAGATATTAAAGGAGTTTGGTATTGTAGCCGGTATCAACATTATGCTGCTATTTTTTATTTCGTTGATATTTATTCCTGCTGTTTTAAGTTATTTACCAGCACCAAAAAAACGCCATACAAAATACCTGCATAGCCCAAGATTGAATCGCTGGCTGGACAGGTTGGAAAGATGGTCGCTAAACCATCGCAAACTTATTTATGTTGTAACAATAGCCATTGTTGCCGTTTCTATTGGAGGAATGTTTAAATTAAAATCGCTTGGCTACATCGTGGATGATTTACCTAAAACAGATAAACTCTATACTGACTTACGTTTTTTCGAATCCAATTTTAAAGGCGTAATGCCGCTGGAAATTTTGGTGGATACAAAAAAGAAGTATGGGGTTTCCCGCAATCTTGGAAATCTAGAACGTATAGATTCACTTTCTCAATTCATAGCTTCCATCCCCGGTATTGCTAAACCATTAAGTATTACAGAGGGTTTAAAATTTGCCAAACAAGCTTTTTTTGACGGGGATAGCAATAGCTACTCTATGCCTTCCAGTTACGATTTGCCTGCACTATCACAATACCTGAGTATGAAAGGCGATTCAGGAGCTGCAAAGAATTCATTTGCTAAATTGATTTCCACTTTTATGGATGCTGATAGACAGCAAGCTCGTATCAGTGTAAGTATGGCAGATGTTGGAAGCAAACGGTTGCCAACGATCCTTGACAGCATTCAACAAAGAGCCGAGTATTTATTTAACAGTGATAGTATTGAAGCATTGTCGGCTGATGCAGCAACAAAAAATGAAAATAAAGATGATTCTTTATGGGGCAAACGAACACATAATATCCAGCTAACCGGTACCAGTGTTACATTTTTAGAAGGCAGCCACTATATCATCAATGGATTAAAGGATAGTATTTTCTGGGCATTCCTGTTAATTGCATTGTGCATGTTATATCTTTTTAAATCTGCCCGGATATTAATTTGTTCACTAATTCCAAATATTATTCCGTTGGTAATTACTGCCGGTATTATGGGATGGGCAGGTATTGCATTAAAGCCATCTACCGTGCTGGTGTTTAGTGTGGCACTGGGTATTGCCATTGATGTAACCATTCGTTTTTTGGTTAACTATAAACAAGAGTTGCCCAATTGCAATTATGATATGAAGGAAACTGTGATTCAAACAATACACAGCACTGGTATCAGTATTATTTATACTTCACTAGTATTGATAGCAGGGTTTATTATTTTCTGCTTTAGTGGATTTGATGGTACCAAAGCATTGGGATGGTTAACATCGCTTACATTAGTAACAGCAACATTTACCAACTTAGTGTTGTTACCGGCAATTCTTATTTCATTCGTAAAAATGAAAAAAGAAAAGAAAAAGTAAGTTGATTCAATTACTATTGTGGAAGTACTTCCTGCAATTTGCTATCCAATTCGGAACCTCTTAAGTTCTCCGCAATAATTTTTCCTTGCGGATCTACCAGTACATTATAAGGAATGCCTTCAATCTTGTACAAAGGCACTACCGGGCTGCTCCAAAATTGTAAGTCACTCACTTGTGTCCAGGTAAGTTTATCTTTTTTAATGGCTTCCAGCCATTTGTCTTTTTGTCCGGGACGATCCAATGAAACACCAAGGATGGTAAAATTTTTATCCTTGAATTTATTATACGCTGCCACCACATTTGGATTTTCCTGCCTGCATGGACCACACCAACTAGCCCAGAAATCAACTAACACATATTTCCCTTTGAAAGAACTAAGCGTTACTTGTTTTCCATTTGCATCGGGTAATGTAAACTCTGGTGCCTGCTGCCCAATCCAACCTTGTGCTTTAGCGGCTTCCTGTGCCAGTGAATTTTTTATCAAAAGCACTCCCTGGTGATCTGGATATTTTACAGATAGTTCATTTACAATTTTAGTTACTTCTTCATTTGCAATTGGCTCTAATTTATACCCCTGGTTGTTTGCTGTGCTCTGATAGTAACCCAATACAATCATCGTTAAAGCAGGGTTCTTAGATTTTGCAATTGCATCGTTGGCCAGGCTTTTTGTTTCTACACCTAGCTGAGCTCTTTCAACTTGTAATGCAAGAATAGTACTATCCGAAGCACCATTTTTTTGCAAGCTATCAGTCTTTATATCGTTTCTATAGATTGCCTGCAGCTTATTGTTAAAGGCGTAAATAAAATCTTTCATCTGGCTGCTGGCCTCAGAACCCTTCACTTCATAATTTTCTAAAAATTTTGAATTTTCTTTATTCAAGGTAATATTAACCGTAATTTTTGCAACATCATTAATTACATCAGCCAGCGGCGAAGAATTATCATCAACCCGTAAGCTATAAATTCTTGCTTCTTCCGTAGTTGTTCTTAAAATAAATTTTCCATCCTTGCCAATTACGGCAGAATCAACTGCCATACGTTGCATCGTGGCCATGGGCATTTCATCGAGGTAAACAGTTTTATAGGTATTATTAATAATAGTCCCGTTTACTTCAAATATTTTTCCGCTGGATTTGTCTTTGCAAGAAACCAATACCACTACTACTGTCAATATCAAAAATATCTTCTTCATTTTATCTTATTTGCTATTATGATTTTAATTTCTCTATTATTAATTCGTTGGTCTTTTTAGGATCGGCTTTCCCTTTTGATTGCTTCATTACTTCTCCCACAAATAAAGCCAGCAAACCCTTTTTACCTTTTTTATATTCTGCTACTTTATCCGCAAATTTCGCCAATACACTATCAATAACTGGTCCGATAGCCGACACATCAGATTCTTGTAATAAATTTTGGTCCGTAGCAATTTGTTCT
>CAZXMP010000212.1:0-4759 GCA_964641575.1 uncultured Chitinophaga sp.
AAGCATGGTTGGTTATAAAGTGCAGGTCCTTACCATTATTATTCGAAAAGCAAATCTTCAGCAGGATATAATAATGGAAGCCAGCGATGCTACTAATCTTTCCGAAGTAACCATCAAAGGAAAATTTAAAGACAAGGCCGAAGAGTATATCCGCAACGTAATCCGAAATAAGGATGCGATTGAAGCAGCGGCAGGTGCCTATTCCTGCAATGTGTACATCAAAGCTTTGCAGGAAGATTCGATGGAAATAAAGAAACCAAAGAAACAGGCAAAGAAAGATTCATTGCTAAAAGCCAATACCGGTGATGCAGAAATGAACCGCATGGCATTCGCAGAGATCGTACTGCGGCTTGACAGAGAATCTTCCCGCCGAATAAAGGAAGAAAGAACCGGAGTAAGTAAAAGAGGAAATGCAAATAACTTGTTTTTTCTTTCTACCACAGAAGCTGATTTTAATTTTTATAATAATATCGTCAACATTCCCAGTATTTCTCAAACACCATTTCTATCTCCGCTTAGTTATAGCGGATTGATGGCTTATCGTTTTAAAACACTCAAAACAGAAACCATCAACGGAAGAAAGATTTACACCATTGGTGTAAAGCCACGGCAGTTGAGCAATGCAACAGTGGAAGGAGAAATTACCGTTGCGGATAGCACCTGGGTAGTGCTGCATACAAAACTGCAATTGCCAAAATATCATTTAGCCGAGTATGATTTTTTTGAAGTAGAGCAGCAGTATGAATATGTAAATGGAAAAGCATGGATGATTACCCGGCAGGAGCTGACGTATAAAGCACTCTCAGATAAAAAGAAATCTTCTGGTCGTACGGTAGTGAGCTACAAAGATTTTGAATTGAATAAAACCTTTGATAAAAAATATTTTGGTACAGAGCTTAGTTCAGCTGCTGCGGAAGCATACAAACGAGACAGTATTTTTTGGCAGGCAAACCGTACAGAGCCATTAACCGAGAAAGAAGTTCGTTTTATTCATTATAAGGACAGCATCTATCAAGCTACGCATACCAAAGCTTATCTTGATTCTGTTGATAGGGTGACAAATAAAGTTACCTGGCAGAAAATTTTGTTTAAAGGTCAAGAGTTGAACGACCATGAAAAAAGACGGCATTGGAATTTGCCGGCCTTATATACTCTCTACCAACCCTTCAGTTTTGGAGGAACCCGTTTACAAGCTTTTGTTGGCTATTCAAAAACATTCGAGTCACGGAAAAATATTTTTATCAACGGTGATCTGAGTTATGGCTTTCGCAATAAAGATATTAATGGGGCAGTACGCATAAACAGGTTGTATAATCCTTTTAACCGGGGTTACTATTATGTTAGCGTTGAAAAAAGTTTTGAAGCCATCTTTAGCGGCGATGCATGGATCAACATGATCAAGCGAAACAATGTTTATTTGCACCAGGCTGTAGGCTTAGGGCATAGTATAGAGTTGGCGAATGGGTTGTATTTATTCTCCAATGCAGATGTGGCCTTTCGCAAGTCGGTAAGTGATTATAAAACCAATAGCAGGGTAGATAGTTTGTTTGATGATTTGCTGGACGATAACCAGCCGGTTCCTTTTCCTTCTTACAATGCATTTTATGGGCAGTTGCGACTAGAGTACACTCCCGGACAACGATACATCAGGGAGCCAAAAGAAAAAGTAATACTTGGTTCGGCCTGGCCAACATTGTATGTGCAATGGAGAAAAGGAATCCCAGGCTTGATGAAGAGTACCATTGATTTTGACTATTTAGAATTTGGTATCAAACAATCTGCAAAACTGGGAGTGATGGGGACTTCTTCTTACTCTTTTAAAACAGGGTCATTCCTGAATCAGAAGGATCTGCGATTAGTCGATTATAAATACCAGCGCAGAGGCGATCCACTTTTTTTTATGAATCCAAGTGAAGCTTTTCAATCGTTGGATTCCACTTTTGCTACATTCAAACGGTTTTACGAGGGGCACTATATTCATGAATTCAACGGGGCATTGCTAAATAAAATTCCTTTCTTTAAAAAGATAGGTTTAAGAGAAATTGCGGGAGCCGGATTTTTAATTGCACCGGAAAGAAACTTACGCTATGCAGAGGTTTTTACTGGTGTGGAAAGAGTTTTTAAATATCCGTTTAACCAGTTAGGGAAATTTAAGTTAGGAGTGTATGTGGTGGGTTCTGCTGCTAGCCAGTTTCGCAATCCTGTTCAATTTAAGATTGGGATAACGACTTGGGATAGGAAGAAGGGGAAATGGTTTTAATCCTTTTACTTTTTATTACTTTTAAAACCGATAGGCTCTCTTTCTTTCCATAACCTTTTTTTGCTCTTTCTTGTCTTCTTTTTCATCCATCATATTTTCGATGGCGTCGTAGATTTGGTTGAGCTGTTCGCTATGGTTGGTGACAGAATTTTTTATCTCATTTATTTGGCTAGCGAGGTCTTTATAATTAATGATAAATTGTTTTAAAGCAACAAAAGCTCTTATAATAGCAATATTCATTTTTATTGCTTTTTTACTTTTTAAAACACTTGCCAACATCGTAACACCATGTTCTGTGAACGCATATGGTAAAGCCGGGCTAAATTTTATAGTGTCTGGAAGGTTATCACAAATTGTGATAAGCTCCTTCCATTCTCTTTTGTTCAATTGAAACATAAAATCTTTAGGGAAACGTTCAATATTCCTTCTGATCGATTGCTTCAAATTTCGTGTCTCAGTTCCATAAAGCATTGCCAAATCAAAGTCAAGCATCACCTTCTGTCCTCTTATCTCTTTTGCTGAATAATTGTTACTTGCATGAACTAAGATTTTTACTAAAAATGCGAATAAAAACTTTTCGTTTAAATATGCAAATTGCGACTTATAATTAGGTATTGCCAATACGAGCCTTTCACAAATAGGACCAATAATTTCGAAAAGCTGAATAGAGTTACCGAACTATGAAGAGTGATTATTTTTTATTCTTTCACTGAAAGAATAAAAAAATAATAGATAAGAGATCGCAATAGAGGATGATAGTAGTATTATAGCTAGGTAAATAACCCTTCGTCAGGCTCAGGGCTTACCACCTCGCCACAATCTTAAAATTCAACAATCGTGGAGTTAAACGATTAGGTAATAAATAAACCGTGTTGGAAAAATCTTTTACAAACAAATAAGAAATAGTATTGGCTCTGTCAATAATGTTGAATACTTCGAGACTGGCCCAGATATTATCAAAGTTGCGGAAGGGAGAGTGGCTGCGGCGTTTGCTTCGGTCATCATCCATCAGCAATGCACTAAAACCAATATCAGCTCTTATATATGGATCTATCACTGCAGCATTGCGGTAGCGGGTAGCACCGGGAATATTGTACGGCATGTTGGCACCATACAATAAGTTCAGGTACATTTTAAAATTTTTGTTGGTGGGCAGGTAATCAGAAAAATACATTCCGAATGTTACCCGTCTGTCGGTAGGGCGGCGCAACCAACCTACATCAAATCGTACACTATCATCCACCACCTGGTCGGTACTTTGTGCAGTGATGAATTCTCCAGCTGCATTTTTATATCGGAAGTAATGATCACCGGTAATATCTTCAGATGTTTTCATAATGCCGAGACTGATCCAACTTTCTGCATCTTCCACTAACTCACCATGCAACCGCATTTCAATTCCGGCAGCGTAAGCTTTTGCATTGTTCTCTCCAAAATAACGGATGCGGACGTTGTCAATATCATATGGTACCACATCGGTCATGTTCTTATAATAGGCTTCGGTTGTCCATCGCATGGGTCGTCCACCAATACCAACAAAATTGTAATCAAATCCAAGTACACCCTGCCAACTTTTTTGCGATTTTAAATTGATGTTGACGCTTCCATCATAGCGGCGAAGCTCCCTGTAAAATGGTGGCTGGTGATAAGCACCTGCTGCCAAACGGAAAATGATATCTTTTTTCCAATTGGGTTTCCAACTGGCACCGATGCGGGGTGAAATAAGAAATTCTTTGTTGAGCGAATTATAATTGAAACGAACACCGGCTGTTAATGTGGTAGAATTATTAGAGTCGCCCAATAAAATATTATCCTGAAGGTAACCGGAAAATTTATTGATATCTAAATCAGCAGTTGATTTTAAAACCTTGCTTAATTGCAACATATTGGGTTGATAGGGTAATGCATAACCAGCAGAATCCTGGAACTCCCATTCGTTAAGTCGGTCTGCAATTTTTGTTTTATCGTACCCTACGCCCCATTGAAAAGCATGTTTGCCTTGTTCATAATTTCCTTTGTGCGATACATTCCAGTTCTCAATATTTAATTCATTTCTTGCCCAGTTATGAAAAACACCGGCACCTAATGGATTAATGATTAAACCATAGGTGGGATTACGTTTGTCAAAATCCCTTTCACCAAATAAATAAGAACCGATGATGTCGATATTTTCTGTTTCATCATTTTCAAAACGGGAAGCCATCCATTTTAATTTCAACTTTTTACTTACCTGGTTGATGAGGGAGAAGCCGAGCATATTGGTTTGATACTGATCTTTCTCTCTTCCTTCAAAGAAAATATCAACACCAATAGTGGCAGTGAAAATGGGTGAATAAACAGAAGTAGTAAGTTGACTAAACCGTGGTATCAACGAAAATTTGGTTTGCGAAATATTGCTGAATAATTCCGCCGACCATTTGGGATTGAATTGATAAGTTAGCAATGCCTGGAAATCGGCTGATGATGGAACATAGTTTCCTTTTGTATCCTGCTTGCCTA
>CAZXMP010000213.1:0-4686 GCA_964641575.1 uncultured Chitinophaga sp.
TATTTTGTTTGGCAACATTCTCCTGTTGCTGTAACAATTGAACAGCAGGGTTTGACATTAACGCTGTAGAATCCGGTACAAAAGCAAACTGTGTTGTGGAAAGGGAAACAGTCAGAGGTTCTACCGAAATCGAATCCCTGATGCCTGTGAACCATTGCAACTGCACCTTTAGAGATGCTGCTCTTGTAAGCGATTGCTGATATTGATTGTGTATTTCACCATACTGTGTTTCTGCAAATGTTTGTTGCAGGTAATCTATCTGCCCGGCGTTAAACTGGCGGATGGCTGACAATTTTATCTTTTCATACAACGTATCCTGAACATATAATTGTTTGGTAAGCGAATCAGCATATTGTACGTCAAGATATAAAACCCTGACCCTGTATTTTAACTCTGCTTCTGTTAACTGCTTTTCTTTTTGCGCCACACCGATTTGCTGTTTTTGCAAACGGTATTGATTACTATAAACGGTAGGAAATTCAAATGACTGTGTAATGCTGCCTGTATAAAAATTACCCGTCGGGCTTTCCCAGAAGAATTCCGGATTGGGAAGGTTAATGGCTGATTTCAGTAACTGTTGTTGCTGTTTTACTTGTAGGGAAGCCGCCTGAATGTTTTTATTATTGGCTAATGCTTTGGCAACAGCTTCGTTTTCTGTAAGCACCTGCTGTGCCGCTGCCTGTAAACTGAAAAATCCTGTAATAAAAACTATGATTCTATATCTGAGCATAAAAAATGATTACGGTAAAACAAATAGCCTCAAATTGCAAATGGCAAAATGAAGTTGGATGAAGACAAAGCTTCACCTGTTTTACAATAATCAAATTTGGAAACGCTGCATTGCTATGCGTACATCAGGCGGAGGGGGGTAATAAAAACGGGCCTTATATTTTGGAGGGAAATCCTTAATTCCATCAGGTAAATCAATAACTAAAAAAACACTCAGGATTGCCACAAACACCGGCGCATTTATACCTGCATTTACAGTAACATTCTTATCTAAGTTCTGAAACTTTTGTACTTCATCGCTGCAGCATCCACCTGGACTTTTGGTGAACGATTTGCTACCGTCCGCAGGAATTATTTTCACCGGCTCACTGTTATGCTGATGTTTAGCGCCGTCTTCATGAACATGAGTACTTGTTTTTGAAGTTTCTTTTTCATGCACATGTTTTTTACCATCAGCATGTTCATGCACATCAACAAGCTCTGCTATTTCGTTATCATGAGGGGTATTAAAACCCATATCCACACCTAAAGCACAGGCAAAACCAACTGCCGTATTTGTTGCAAATACAATCAGCAGGAATAATGCTTTTAGTTTTATGGATAAATTTGGTATCATTTACTATTGGTAAAAATAGGGCTATTTTATTGAAAAGTAAGCCCTTGAGGGGTCAAAGATATGGCATAATATCTCAGAATAGTTGCAAAATTATTGACAATGTTTATAGAATTTTGGTATTATAGTTTTGTAAACCTGACTGTTTTTCTGCCTGAAAATCCGTTGGTTAGGGATAAAATGTAATTCCCGGTCGACAAATTACCCATATCAAGGGTTAACTCTGTTGTCCCTTTATTAAGACTGAAAGACAAACGTTTTACAACCGTGCCATAGAAATTGGTAATCGCAATTTGTGCGTTATCCGTATTGGCGGATGATACACTCAATATGGCATGTGAAGTAACGGCTGTTGGGGTTAGACTATTAATTTCAAACCCTTTTTCTTTACCTGTTACGGCAACAATTTTTGAATGATAAATCCGTCCGTCAATATCCCCAACTTTTATTCGGTAAAAAGCTTTGCCATTAATATTAGCATCCGTGTAATCAAAAGGTTGGCGGCATCTTAAATAGTCAGCCTCAAAAATATTTATGGTTGCATAATTAGTACCATCAGCAGAACGTTGAATTTCAAATTTTGCATAGTTAAGAAAACAAACAACTTTCCAGTCCAACCGGGCATCATTTCCATTGCTTCTTGCATCCAGTGTGCTTAACCGCACAGGTACAGAATCTGTTATATAAACCTGAGCTTGCACTGCCGATTTACCAATCAAAATAGTTAAGACTAATAAAAATAATTTCATAAAAAAGTTTAGACTATAGCTTAAATACAAGCAAAAGCCTTTAAAGGTTGCCTGGTCTCAAAATATTGTTATTAAAATTACTCATCTGTATTTGAGATTACAAGGTTTGTTGGGGCTTATTAGCCAAAAACATGAAAAATTTATATAATAATCTCATTTTTCCCGATTGTATAAATTTGTTTCCCCAATGAGTAACTGCTTACTTAAGCATTATCAACAACTTTGCCGCTCAAAACCAGAATTATATGCGTAAAAGTTGGATTATTTTAAGTTTAGTTGTGCTGATAGTAAACTTTACCCAAGCACAGAATAACAAAAAGGAAACGGACACTATACAGGCAAAAAACCTGCCTGACGTAACCGTGATAGGCCGCAACAGCAAAAGCGATTATCAGCAAATGCCGGAGATTGTTGGAACAAATATTTATGCTGGTAAGAAGAATGTTTTAATTGTACTGGACAATGTGCAGGGGAATGTAGTTACAAATAATATGCGGCAGGTACTGGCAAAGGTACCGGGCATTCATATCTGGGAAAGCGACCCCAGCGGCATACAGATTGGTATTGCTGCAAGAGGGTTAAGCCCTAACCGCAGTTGGGAATTTAATGTACGGCAAAATGGTTATGACATTGCTGCCGACCCCTTTGGTTATCCTGAAGCATATTATAATCCGCAGTTGCAGGCAGTTCAAAGAATTGAGATAGTGAGAGGACAGGGCTCATTACAATACGGTCCCCAATTTGGCGGGCTAATGAATTATATTCTTCGCAATGGCAGTGAAATAAACAAGCCATTCGAATTTGAAACGCAACAAACCGTTGGCAGCAATGGACTATTTAATAGTTACAATGCTATTGGTGGAAAGAAGGGTAAAGTTCATTACTATACTTTCTTTGACCATCGTAACGGAGATGGCTGGAGACAAAACAGCCGGTACTATACCAACGCAGGTTATGGAACAGTAACCTATAATTTCACTGATAAATTTTCTCTAACTGCTGAAGTAATGCGTTCACATATCAGGAGCCAGCAACCAGGTGGATTAACTGACGCACAAATAAAGCAGGATGCTCAACAAAGTTTTCGCAGCCGCAATTGGTTTGACATTACATGGACAACCCCGGCATTGATTGCCAATTATCAAATCAATGATAATACCCGATGGAATACAAAACTGTTTGGAACGATTGGTGACAGAAACAGCGTAGGCTTTTTGCAATCTATTACCACAAAGGACAGCATTAATGCAGCAACTCTTGCCTATAACAACAGAGTGGTTAATCTTGACCAATACCGTAACTATGGTTTAGAAAGCCGGATTATTACGGACTACTATTTAGGTAAGATGAAGAATACGCTGTCAGGCGGTATCCGTTTATATACCGGCACTACCACCAGGCAGGCAGATGGTAAAGGAACAACCGGTACAGGATATGATGTAACTGTTACAGGAAACTATCCAAGAGATATAACCTTTGAATCAAAAAACATAGCTGCTTTTGCAGAAAATATTTTTAGGATAACTGATAAGTTTTTAATTATTCCCGGAATCCGGTATGAGTGGCTGGAAGGCTCTTCGTCAGGAAGAAACGGATATACTTCAGGCGGGGCAGAAATAATTTTACAAAACATTACCCGCAGCCGCAGTTTCTTACTGGCGGGATTTGGAACAGAATATCACATTACAAAAACAACAGAGATTTATGGAAATATTTCGCAGGCCTATCGCCCCATTCAGTTTGCCAATCTGCAGGCACCGCCTACAACCGATGTAGTTGACCCTGATTTGAAAGATGCCAAAGGATATAATATTGATTTAGGCTATCGTGGTAAAGTGAAAAGCTTTCTCCAATTTGATGTAAGCGGTTTCTACCTGCAATATAATAACCGTGTTGGTACCATCACACCTACCGGTGCTGCCTATCGTTTAATAACAAATGTAGGAGCAAGTACCAGCAAGGGTTTTGAAGGGTATGTTGAATTTAACCCGGTACGGGCATTCACCAAAAACCAACATACAGATGTGATAATTTTTGCTTCTTACGGATATACCGATGCCAAATACAGTGGCGAGCATAAAGATGCTAATACAAAGGGAAAGAAAGTAGAAAATGCACCGGCAAATATTTTTCGTGGTGGTATTACAGCAGGCTATAAAGTTTTTTTGTTAACAGCACAAATAAGCAGTGTGGGAGAAACATTCAGCGATGCAAATAATACTGTTGCAGCATCTTCAAATGGCAATACCGGCCTGATACCATCTTATAGTGTAACAGATTTAACTGCTACATATAAGTTTAAAAAAGGACTTAACCTGAAAGCAGGGATAAACAACCTCTTTGACGAGAGATACTTCACCCGCCGTGCAGGTGGCTATCCCGGTCCCGGCGCATTACCTGCCGATGGCAGAACCGTTTTTATATCGGTTGGCGCAAAGTTCTAAATAACTCCCGTCCATAAAATTTTGATAGTAGCGGTAAGATTCTTACCGCTACTTTAAATTTAAGCATGTTCCATTTGCGTACAGGCTTCTGCACATTTTCTGCATGCCTCAGCACAATCTTTACAATGCTGCATATGTGAATGTTTTTCAC
>CAZXMP010000214.1:0-3395 GCA_964641575.1 uncultured Chitinophaga sp.
TAACGCAGAAAGAGCCATGATCGAACTGGTTGATTTCAACGAGATCTACGGTAAAGGAAAAGGTGAAGAGAAAGCAGCTACTAAGAAAACCCGTCGTGCAGGTGGTGCGAAGAAAAAAGCAGAAACGGCTACTGAAGCTACTCCTGCAGAAAAAGCACCTGAAGCAGAATAATTGATCAAATGTCATTTTCAGATAAACCCTTTCACTAATTGTGAAAGGGTTTTTTATTGGACCTGCATTTTTCACTGCAAAATTTTACTTCCTCCCATACTTTTCCCCATTTCTTTCTCCAGCTAAACGGACGATTACAAACGATACAGGTCTTTTCCGGTAGGCTCTGCTTATTGCCACGGAATGAAGGTTTCTTTACTTTCATTGATCAAGGCTAGCGAGGTATTCCTCTGCATTTTTTAAATGAGTATTTCTTTTTTCAGGTGTCATTTTATCAAACATATTCACCAGCATGCTGATCCTTGGATTGCTTTTAAAAAACTCTCTATGCACATGCATAAATCTCCAGAATAAGCCATCCCAGATGGGTTGCCAATCTCCCTTTTCCCAATCGCCCATTTTTAGTAAATAGTTACTGCCGCTGATATATGGTTTGGTTGTCATTAAGCCGCCATCCGCAAACTGCGTCATACCATAAGTATTGGGAACCATCACCCAATCGTAACTATCAATATACATTTCCATAAACCATTTATATACTTCATCCGGATCAAATTCACATAGTAACATAAAATTGCCAAGCACCATCAGGCGTTCAATATGATGAGAGTAACCGGTTTGCAACACTCTTTTTATAACGGTGTCCATCGGATGGATGCCTGTTTCTCCGGTCCAGAATGCAGTTGGTATTTTACGTTTGAAATTCCAGTAGTTGGTAGTTCGTTGCTTTCTTCCTTCCCGTTCATATACAATGCGAATAAATTCTCTCCAGCCCACTACTTGTCGGATGAAACCTTCTAAAGAATTAATGGGTATATTATTTTTTTCAGTAGCGCTTAAGGTCTTATCAACTATTTGCTGCGGATTTAACAGCCCGATATTTAAGTAGGGAGTTAATACAGAATGAAAAAGAAAACTTTCCTTTTTTACCATCGCATCTTCATAGATACCAAATTTTGCAAGCCGGCTTTCTAAAAAATCATCTAACCATTTTTCTGCTTCTTCAGCATTAGTGGCATAAATAAAATTGTTGGTATTGCCATAATTAGTAGGAAAGTTTTGCTCAACGTAATCTTTTGCTTCTTGGATGTAACTATTTTCTTTTGCGTAATTAATGAGGGGCAGCTTTTCATGCTTCGGCAATTTTAACCTGTTTTCTGCATCAAAAGTCCACTTGCCGCCAATCGGTTTATCATGTTTGTCTAATAGTAAACGTCTTTGTTTGCGTTGCTGAATATAAAAATCAGTTTGAAAATAGGTGTTCTTCTTGTTGAAATATTCATCCACATCTTTCAATTGATTTAGAAAGTTAGGCGTAGGGTAAGATGTTGCCTTTAAGCCAGCCTTACGGCAAGCATTGTTTATTCGTTTTTGTAACCAGTAATCAGTTGTATCTGTATAATGTATTTCCTCAAAGCCTTCTTTTTTTAAATGGGGTATCAATAAGCGGATATCAGAAATTTTTTCAGCAGATTCAATATACTTTACTTCAACTTTGACTTTATTTAATAATTCTTCATACCGTTTCATAGAAGCCCGGTGGAGTACCAGTTTTTGCTTATGAAATTTGTACTGACGGAAATACAGGTATTCTTCCACAAGAAATACTATCCTGCCTTTTTCTGTAGCGGGATTAGCAGAATACAACTGGTGTGGAAATATGATAGTTGCTGATTTCATCTGTTATTCATCAACAATTGGTTTAGTTTTTTGTTGATTTTAAAACGACTATTATGGAATCGGTAAAAGGAAAAAACATTCTTATTGTTGGAGCAAGCGGAGGCATTGGTTCGGCTACAGCCCAATTGCTTGCCGCAAGCGGCGCTAATATTTTTCTGGCAGGGCGAAGCATAACAAAGCTAACAGCGGTAGCAACAGCAGCAAAACTGGATACTGAAAAAATCTTTGCTTTGGATTTTTCCAACGCAGAAGAAGTAGCACAATTAAAGGAAAAGTATTTTGCTGCTTATCCCAGTATTGATATTCTGATCAATGCAGCTGGTGTAGGAATTATTAAGCCGTTTGATACGCTGCAAGAATCAGATTTTCTTCAAACGCTGCAATACAATTTGGTAGGTCCCTTTTTACTGCTTAAAAATTTTTTACCAGCCATGAAGGAAGCCAAAAAAGGACTTATTATCAATATCCCAGGTGTTTTAGGTAAGGTGCCTATGGCAGGAGCGGCAGCTTATTGTGCCAGCAAGTATGGTCTGGTAGGAATGATGCAAAGTGTACGGGAAGAAATAAAGCGAACCGATATTCGCATCACCAATATTTTTCTTGGAGGGGTAGACTCGCCATTTTGGGATACGATTGATTTGCGGGTACAACGGGAAAAAATGATACAAGCTGAGGAAGCAGCCCGGGCCATTTGGTTTCTTTGTCAGCAACCATTATCTGCGGTGGTAAGTGAAATGGTATTACAACCTTTCAACCACCAGGCGATCTGATTTTATTGGTAAAATTGATTATTTTCACAAAGCTGCTTGCTGTAATTTTTACCAATCGATTAAATCAATTAAATGGTCCATCCTTCCAATAGAGCATTGCAGCAATTCCGAAGTGAAGTAGGTATTCGGTTTCAGCTTTACAATAGTCTTTTTACTTCTCTGCCATTTCATCGTATTGAAAAGACTGGTATCCTGCTTTCTTTATTATCCAATAATTGCGAAGAAGGGTATAAAAAAAGATCAAGCCCGGTAGAGATCATTGAAGATTTTTTTAGTAAACATACTTCGTATGCAAAAGAGCAGGAACGAAATGATTTATTGTTTCGCTTTGTTCAGTACATTGAAAGGCAAGTGGTATTGTTTGATGCATTAGAAGATGCCGCATTTAAAAATGTAAATGATATAAATGGTGTTGGCACTCTCAAGCATCTTGAATCAGAAGTCCTGCAGGATGGTAAAGAAGATGAATTGGCTGCAAAACTGAAAGACTTTTCAATCCGGTTGGTATTAACAGCACATCCTACACAATTTTATCCCGGGCCTGTATTAGGAATTATTAATGACCTCGCCAGGGGATTGGCCGATAACAATACTAATCTCATCAATACTTACCTGCAACAATTAGGTAAGACTCCTTTCTTTAAAAAGAAAAAACCAACTCCATATGATGAAGCAATAAGTTTGGTGTGGTATCTCGAAAACGTTTTTTACGCCGCCGCAGGAAGAATTATTTCTGCATTGAAAAATCAATTTCCGGATGCGGTAGATAAAAA
>CAZXMP010000214.1:3405-4640 GCA_964641575.1 uncultured Chitinophaga sp.
TGGTGATAGAGATGGAAATCCTTTTGTAACAAGCGAAATAACAGTACAGGTAGCAGATGCTTTACGTGGCAGTATTATTAAATGTTATTATTTAGATGTTAGAAGGTTGCGGAGGCGATTGACATTTGAAGGGGTTGATGTACTGCTGCAGGAGCTGGAGAGTAAATTATACAACAATCTCTTTATTCCCGGCTATAAAACCAATATTGGAAAAGAAGAGATATTGCAAACTCTTGTACAGATAAAAGATATTATCATTTATCAGCATAATGGACTATTCCTGCACATGGTGACCAACCTGATCAATAAAATTGAAGTGTTTGGATTACATTTCGCTTCACTTGATATTCGGCAGGAAAGTACTGTACATGGTAAAGTGCTGGAAGCAATCAGTATAAACGAACCCACATTGTTGCCCGGTTATTCAACTATGGATGATAATGGGAAAATGAATTTGCTATCAACTATTTCAGGTATGGCAAATGCCGAGTTATTATCAGATCCGGTTCATGCAGATACATTGAACTCTGTTAAAGCTGTTCAAACTATCCAGGAGTATAATGGTGCAGAAGGCTGTAATCGCTATATCATCAGTCAATGTAATAGTGCATTGAATGCAATGGAAGTGTACGGCTTGTTTTTATTAGGCGGGTGGAAGAAAGAAGCAATGAATATTGATATTGTTCCGTTGTTTGAAACTATTGGCGACTTGCAGCATGCAGCCGGAGTAATGAGAACATTGTACACCAACGAAGCCTATAAGGAGCATTTGAAACGCCGTGGAAACAGGCAAACTATAATGCTTGGTTTTTCTGATGGTACCAAAGATGGCGGTTACCTGCTGGCGAACTGGAGTATATATAAAGCAAAGGAAGAGTTGACAACAATTTCCCGTGAGTATAATATAGATGTCATGTTCTTTGATGGCCGTGGTGGACCGCCATCAAGAGGTGGAGGTAAAACACATAAGTTTTATGCATCCATGGGTCGTAATATTTCCAATAAGGAAATACAGTTAACCATACAGGGGCAAACAGTAAGTTCTAATTTTGGAACAATAGATTCAGCCCAATTTAACATTGAACAATTACTGAATGCCGGCATCTCCAATGAATTGTTTTCTGGAAAGGATCAAACTTTTACTGCAAAAGAGGAATCACTACTGGAAGAATTATCAGCCGCCAGTTTCAATTCGTACAAGCAATTAAAAGATCATCCCTATTTAGCTGATTATT